>CANRML010000032.1 GCA_947631725.1 uncultured Clostridia bacterium | reverse complement strand
TTTGCAGAAATACAAGCAATAAGACATAATCCAATGTATATGGAAGATTATATAAAACAATTAGACATGATACTCTCTTCTGCAGGAGAAAAATTATTAATTGGAGCTGGCAATATAAGTCATGATAAAGCAATAGAAAAAGCAAAGGCAGAATATAGAAAATATCAAGTTAAAACTATTAGTCCTGTAGAAAAAGAATATTTAAATCTATTGAAAACAATTAATAGTAAATTAGAAGAAAAAAAAGATTAGAAGCAAATTAATAAATTTATTAAAGTACCTAAAGATAAATTATTGAAAAAAATATAAAAAAATAGTAAAATATGTTAGGAGTGTGAGAAGATGTTAGAATTAGAAGAAAATCTAAAACAGTTAAAAGAGCTACAAAAAACATTAAACGAATTGGGTGAATCTCTTTGACATAGCTAATTTAAAAAATAAATTACAAGAATTAGAAAATCAAACAGCAGTAGCAGACTTTTGGAATAATAGCAAAAAATCTGGAAATGTATTGTCAGAAATAAAAAAAATAAAAACAAAATGTGAAACATATGAAAAAATAGAAAAAGAACTAAATAATCTTTTAGAAATCAATGAATTGCTACAACTAGAATACGATGAAGAAATGGCAAAAGAAATATTAAAAGGCACAAAACATATTGAAAAAGAGATAGAAAAATTGCAAATTACTACTCTATTTTCTGGAAAATATGACAATAATAATGCTATAGTTACAATACATCCAGGAGCAGGAGGAACAGAATCTCAAGACTGGGCAGAAATGCTATATCGTATGTATACAAGGTGGGCAACGCAAAATGATTTCGAAGTCAAAGAATTAGACTACTTAGAAGGAGAAGAAGCAGGACTAAAAAGTGTGACATTTGAAATATCAGGAGACAATAGTTATGGATATATGAAATCTGAAAAAGGAGTACATAGACTTGTACGTATTTCTCCTTTTGATAGTGGAGGAAGAAGACACACATCATTTGCATCTGTTGAAGTGTTACCTGAAATAACAGATGATATTGAAATTGAAATAAATCAAGATGATTTGCGTATAGACACATATAGAGCATCAGGAGCAGGAGGCCAACATATAAACAAAACATCTTCAGCAGTTAGAATAACACATATACCAACAAACATAGTAGTGGCGTGCCAATCAGAACGTTCTCAGATACAAAATAGAGAAACAGCTATGAAAATGTTAAAATCAAAATTATTAGACCTAAAAGAAAAGGAACATAAAGAAAAAATTGAAGACTTAAAAGGTGAACAAAAAGACATTGGCTGGGGAAGTCAAATACGTTCATATGTTTTTTGTCCATATACTATGGTCAAAGATCATAGAACAAATTATGAAGTTGGAAATGTAGAAGCAGTAATGAACGGAGACTTAAATGGTTTTATGGAAAGCTATTTAAAAAACCACAAAGTTGAATAATATTGGATTTTATGGTAAAATATTTTTGAGGCAGTAATAATACTTGCCAAATAAAAATGAGGAGGAATCAAGCTATGGCAACAAAAGAAATGAAAAAGATGTTAGTGGAACTGATGCGGGAACCACATGTTGGCGAGAACCTAATAGGTGTGGTGCACTCAGACACTGTGGCAGAGCAACTGCTCAAGGCAACAGAAATTGTAAAACTTGAGAAAGCGTTTGTAACAGATACAGATGCTATCTACTGGGTAGAGACTCAAAACAGTTTCTATGTTGCACATCTGAAGCAGTAACATCGATTTTATTTCAAAAAGTCGTAGATCCCCTTTCGTACAATTGTATGAAAGGGGATATTCCTTAATTTAGAGAAAACATACGCAATATTTATTTTGACAAAAAACATCGAAAAAATCTAAAAAACTATGGTAATTCTAAAAGCAATATGATATAATACGACTATAACTATTTTATATTTAGAAGGGAAAATAAAAATGTCATTTATTGAGCAAATAAAGGAAAGAGCAAGAAAACAGATAAAAACAATAGTACTTCCTGAAGCTGAAGATTTACGCGTTTTAGAAGCTACTCGGAATAGCTTTAAAAGAAAAATATGCTGATATCATTTTAATAGGAAATGAAAAAGCAATAAAAGAAAAAGCAAAAACAAATAAAATAGATATACAGGATGCTAAAATTATAGACCCTCAAAATTCAACTGATTATGAAAAATATGTAAATTTACTATATGAATTACGAAAAGAAAAAGGTATGACAATGGAGCAAGCAAAAGAATTAGTCTTAAACCCTGTATATTATGGAATATTAATGGTAAAAGATGAAAATACAAAAGCGGATGGACTTGTATCAGGTGCAATTCATTCTACATCAGATACTTTAAGACCAGCATTGCAAATTTTAAAAACATCATCAAACACAAAACTTGTTTCTGCTTTTTTTATTATGGTTGTTCCTAATTGCGAATATGGAAATAATGGTTTATTCATATTTGCTGATAGTGGATTAAATGAAAATCCAACAGCTGAACAATTGTCAGAAATAGCAATTTCTTCAAGTAAAAGCTATAAACAATTAATAGGAAATGATCCCAAAGTTGCAATGCTTTCATATTCAACTTATGGAAGTGCAAAATCAGAATTGACTCAAAAAATAATTGATGCAACTAACTTAGTAAAAGAAAAAGAACCAGACCTTTTATGTGACGGAGAACTACAACTAGATGCAGCAATTATTCCAGAAATTGCAAAATCAAAAGCACCACAAAGTCCATTAAATGGAAAAGCAAATATATTAATATTCCCTGATCTTAATTCAGGAAATATTGGATATAAATTAGTCCAAAGATTGGCAAAAGCAGAAAGCTATGGACCACTTTGTCAAGGAATTAGTAAACCTGTAAATGACTTATCAAGAGGATGTGACAGTAAAGACATTGCAGGAGTTATTGCTATTACTGCTGTGCAAGCACAAATATAGATAAAAATAAAAGGAGGAAAATTAAAATGAAAATTCTAGTATTAAACTCAGGAAGTTCATCACTAAAATATCAAGTAATTGATATGGAAACAGAAGAAATGTTAGCAAAGGGGTATTTTGAAAGAATAGGACAAACAAATTCTTTCTTAACACATACAGCTAATGGAGAAAAAAACAAATTTGAACATTATGCCAAAAATCATGAAGAAGCAATTAGCTTTGTTTTAAACAGATTAACTGATTCACAATATGGTGTAATAAAAGACCTATCAGAATTAGGTGGAATAGGTCATAGAGTAGTACATGGAGGAGAAAGATTCTCTGATCCAGTGCTAATTACAGAAGAAGTTATAAAAGAAATTGAAAAATGTGCACAATTAGCACCATTACATAATCCACCAGCAATATTAGGAATTAGAGCTTGTCAAAATATTGTTCCAGATATGCCAATGGTAGCAGTTTTTGATACAGCTTTCCATCAAACTATTCCAAAAGAAAGATTTATATATCCAATACCATATGAATATTACAAAAAATATGGAGTAAGAAAATATGGATTTCACGGAACATCACATCAATTTGTATCACAAAGAATTGCTGAACTTTTAGGAAAAGATATAAAAACATTAAAGATTATAAACTGCCATTTAGGACAAGGAGCAAGTATTTGTGCAATAAAAGATGGAAAATCAGTTGAAACAAGTATGGGATTAACACCACTTGGAGGAATTCCAATGGGATCAAGAAGTGGAGACTTAGACCCGTCTGTTGTAACATATTTAATGGAAAAAGAAAAACTAAATCCAGAACAAATGGATCAAGTACTAAACAAAAAATCTGGTGTATATGGTGTATCAGAAGTTTCTGTTGACTTTAGAGATATTGAAGCCAGTGCAAATGCAGGAGATGAAAATGCAAAACTTGCATTAGATAATTATCATTATTTAGTTGCTTGCTATATCGCAAGATGTGCAGTTGCTATGGGTGGAGTTGATGTTATAACTTTCACAGCAGGTGTAGGAGAAAAAGGAAAAAGTTCAAGAAAAGCAATATGTGAGTACTTAGGATTCTTAGGTGTAGATTTTGACGAAAAACTTAACCAAGAATTGGCAGATGAAGGCGAAATTTCTGCTCCAACATCAAAAGTAAAAGTATATGTGGTTCCTACAAATGAGGAATTAATGATAGCTAAGGAAACTCAAAGATTAATTACAAAATAATTTGAAAGGAAAAAGAATATGAAAATATTAGTATTAAACTGTGGAAGTTCGTCATTGAAATATCAATTGATTGATATGGAAACAGAAGAAGTTATTTGTTCAGGAAAATATGAAAGAATAGGAGAAAAGGAAGCTTTTCTAACACATAAGATTGAAGGAAAAGGATTAAAAATTAAGTTAGAAAATCCAGCATATAACCATACAGAAGCAATTGATTTCACATTAAAACAATTAGTTAACCCAGAATATAAAGTAATTGACTCATTAGAAGAAATTTCAGCAATAGGACATCGTTTAGTACATGGAGGAGAAAAAATAGCTGAATCTGTAAAAATAGATGAAAATGTTGTAGATGTATTAAAAGAGTATACAGATTTAGCACCACTTCATAACCCAGCATGTATTTTAGGAATAGAAGCTTGTCAAAAAGTAATGCCTGGCAAACCAATGGTAGGAGTATTTGATACAGCATTTCATCAAACAATTCAAAAAGAAAAATATCTTTATCCAATACCATATGAATATTACAAAAAATATGGAGTAAGAAAATATGGATTTCATGGAACATCACATATGTATGTATCACAAAGATTATTAGAACTAGAAAACAAAGATAGTAAAGATCTTAAAATTATTACTTGTCATTTAGGACAAGGCGCAAGTATTTGTGCTATAAAGAACGGAAAATCTATTGATACTACAATGGGATTAACACCACTTGGAGGAGTTCCAATGGTAACAAGATCTGGAGATTTAGACCCTTCTGTTATAACATACCTAATGAAAAAAGAAGGATTGAAACCAGAAGAAATTGAAACTATACTTAATAAAAAATCTGGACTATCAGCTATTTCAGAAATGGTACCAGATTTTAGAGAAATAGAAGAAGCATCAAACACAGATAATGAAATGGCAAAAACAGCAATAGACGAATTTAATTATGCAGTTGCTGGATATATTGCTAAATATGCAGTTGCATTAGATGGAGTTGACTATATTATTTTCACAGGTGGAATAGGAGAAAATCAAATAAATATCCGCAAAGGAATTTGTGAAAAACTAAAATTTATGGGCGTAGAATTAGACCTAGAAGAAAATAATGTAAGAGGTGAAGAAAAAGTAATATCTACACCTAACTCAAAAGTAAAAGTATATATTATACCAACAAATGAAGAACTAATGATAGCTAAAGAAACTATGAGATTGATATAAACTGCCAAAATAAGGAGGAAAAAATATGGCAAAAATTTTAGAAGATATGTCAAGAACTTTAAATGAATATCTATTATTACCAAATTTAACAGATGAAAGGTGTATTCCAAGCCAAGTATCATTAAGAACACCACTTGTAAAGTATAAAAAAGGAGAAGAAGCAAAATATTATGCAAATGTTCCAATGGTTTCTGCTGTTATGCAATCTGTTTCAGGAGAAGAAATGGGAATTGCTTTAGCAAGAGAAGGAGGAGTAGCATTTATATATGGCTCACAATCAATAGAATCACAAGCTAAAATGATAAGACATGTAAAAAAACACAAAGCAGGCTTTGTTGTAAGTGATTCAAATGTAAAATCAGGAACACCTCTAAAAGATGTAATTCGCTTAGTTCAAGAAACAGGACATTCTACTGTAATTATTACAGATGATGGAACAGCAAATGGAATATTCTTGGGATTAGTTACAGATAAAGATTACCGCATTTCAAGAGATGACATGGATGCCCCAATAGATAATTTCATGACACCAAGAGAAAAAATTTTTTGGGCACATGAAGGGGTTAGTCTATCTGAAGCAAATGATTTAATATGGGAACATAAAAAAGCTTGCCTTCCAATTTTAACAGATGAAGGTAGATTAAAATACTTAGTATTTCGTAAAGATTATGAAGATAGAAAAAATAATCCAAATTCTTTATTAGATGAAAATAAACGATATATTGTCGGTGCAGGAATTAACACAAGAGATTATGAAGAAAGAATACCAGCTCTTATAGAAGCAGGAGTAGATATTCTTGTTATGGATTCTTCTGATGGATATTCTGTATGGCAAAAAAATACAATTGATTTTGTTCGTAAAAACTATGGTGATAGTGTAAAAATAGGAGCTGGAAATGTAGTAGATAGCGAAGGATTTCGCTACTTAGCTGAAGCAGGAGCAGATTTTATTAAAATCGGTGTAGGCGGTGGCTCTATATGTATCACTCGTGAAACAAAAGGAATTGGACGTGGAAATGCATCAGCATTAATAGATGTAGCAGCAGCTCGTGATGAATACTTAAAAGAAACTGGAGTATATATTCCATTATGCCTTGATGGAGGAATTGTACATGACCATCATATTACAATTGCATTAGCATTAGGAGCAGATTTTGTTATGATGGGAAGATATTTTGCACGTTTTGACGAAAGTCCAACAAGACTTATAAAAAAAGGAAATGGATATGTTAAAGAATATTGGGGTGAAGGATCTAACAGAGCAAGAAACTGGCAAAGATATGACTTAGGAGGAGACAAGAAGCTTTCATTTGAAGAAGGTGTTGACTCATATATTCCATATGCTGGAAAATTGAAAGATAATTTGGCAATAACATGTGCTAAAATAAAATCAACTATGTGTAATTGTGGAAGTATAAGTATTCCTGAACTACATGAAAAAGCAAGACTAACTTTTGTGTCAGAAACAAGTATTTCAGAAGGTAGTGCACATGATGTTATACTAAAAGAAATAGATAACCAATATCAATAATAAGAAAGGTTGAAAAATAATGGGTGAAACAGTTGATATATTACTTGCAACCTATGAAACAAATCCAAAATTTTTAAAAGAACAAATCAAAAGCATTTTAAACCAAACCTATGTAAATATTCATTTAATCATTAGTGATGATAATTCAACTAGTTTAGATGTAAAAAATATTTTGGAAGAAATATCAAATCAAGATAATAGAGTTGAATTATATATTCAAAGTGAAAATATAGGATATATAAAAAACTTTGAATTCTTACTAAGTAAATCAAAAGCTGAATATATTTGTTTTAGTGACCATGACGATATTTGGAATAATAACAAAATTGAAGAAGAATTAAAAATTTTAAAGCAAAACAATGTAGACATGGTATACTGTAATAGTATATTGATTGACGAAAATGGGACAATCCTTAAAAATAATTATTTTAAATATAAAAATATGCCATTAGTAAAAGGTAACAATCAAATTTTAGGAATATCAAGATATTTGGGATTAGGATGTTCTCAAATGTTTACTAAATCAGTAAAAGAAAAAATGTTACCTTTTACTCAAAATGTAATGGCACAAGATTGGTTAGTTAGCTTTATAGCAAATGAAAATAAAGGAGTTTCATATATTGAAGAACCTCTATTTTCATATAGACAGCATACAGCAAATGTGTTTGGAGGAAAATCATTATCTCAAAATTTAAATAAATTTAAAGAAAAATATGGAACATCATATAAAGGATACTTAAAATACCGAAATGAAGTAGTAATTGAATCAGCTTATTTAGATGGTGCTAAAATGTGCCTTGAATATTGTTCTAACATACAAACAAAAGAAAAATTAGAAGAACTAATTAAATATTATACAAACCTTGAAAAAACAAAATATCTTAATTTAAATATAAAAACATATTTTAAATATTTAAAAGGAAAAAATATGTTTAAAAAAATAATAAAAGAACTTATGATTTTTCATTTCCCTATACTTGGATATCTAAGGTATATTCTTTAGAAAGGAGAAAAAAGTGGATGAGCAAGAAACAATAGATATTTTACTTGCAACATATAATGGAGAAAAATATCTAGAAGAACAATTAAATAGTATATTAACTCAGAGTTATTCTAATTTCAAACTGATAATTTCTGATGATTGTTCACAAGATAAAACAAAAGAAATTTTGGAAAAGTATCAAAGCCACCCACAAATAGAGATATACTATCAGAAAAAAAATATAGGATACATGAAAAATTTTGAGTTTCTATTACAACATGTAGAGCATAATTTATATATGTTGTGTGACCAAGATGATATATGGCTATCAAATAAAATAGAAAAAACATATGCAAAAATGAAGGAAAAACAAGCAGACTTAGTATTTACAGATTTAGAAATAATAGATGAAACAGGAAAAACAATTTCTAAATCATTTAATAGAAAAATGGAAAAAATACATAAAATCACAAAAACTGTAGAAACAAATAAGATAGCATATTTGTATAATACAGTAACAGGATGTACTATTTTAACAAAAAAACAATATTTAAATCAAATATTACCATTACCTGAAAATACTAAATATATAATACATGATTCTTGGATTGCACTAATGACATCTCTATCTGGAAAAATTGCTTACTTAGATGAACCTACAGTCCTATATCGTCAACATGTTGAAAATCAAGTTGGAGCAACTAGAAAATCTTTTGATGCAGAAAAATTTTCTGATATTAGAACAGTTTTTATTGAGGTAAAACAAGAACTATTTTCTACATACTTACAATATCAGGACAAGTTTCCAAATGATTTACAAGAACTTAATCAAAAAGCAAAAAAATATTTTGATAGAATAGAAAATAAAAAGATATCATTTAGAGGATGGTATATTTTCCATAAATTATACAAATATGAATTACCAAGTTACTATATTCTAAATTTTATTATCTTAAATATGCCGCTTCTAGGAGAAATATTATTTAAAATACGAAAAGCTTTTAAAGGAAAGAGGTGCAGCTCTAAAAATGAGGAAAAAGCTTAAAGATGTAGTATTTCCAAAAGGAAGTGCTATTCGAAAATTTCTTGTTAATTTAAAACAAAATGGAATTAGAGATACACTTTCAAAAATACGTTCTTATGACATTAAAGGAAAAAATGACAATCTAAAAGCTTATCAACAATGGATATTAGAAAATGAGCCAGATAAAGACATATTAGAAAAGCAAAAAACTGAAACATTTCCTAAAATGCCCAAAATAAGTATAATCGTTCCTTTATATAATACAAATAAAAAATATTTTGCAGAATTATTAAATAGCATATTAAATCAAACATATACTAACTGGGAACTATGCTTAGCAGATGGAAGCCCTGAGAAAAATTTAGAGATAGAAGAAATTGCAAAAAAAGATAATAGAATACACTATAAATTTATAGGGAATAATTTAGGAATAGCTAGAAATTCAAATGTTGCAATTGAAATGGCAACAGGAGAATATATTGGATTATTAGACCATGATGATTTATTAACAGATTTTGCTTTATATGAAGTAGTAAAGCAAATCAATAAAACACCTGATGCAAAACTAATATATTCAGATGAAGACAAAATATCAGAAAATTCAGAACAACGTTTTGATCCACATTTTAAGCCAGATTTTGCAATAGACACCCTGCGCTCAGTGAACTATATCTGCCATTTTGCAGTTATAGAATCAGAAATGTTAAAAGAAGTAGAAGGCTTTAAAGAAGGCTTTGATGGTGCACAAGATTATGACTTATTTTTAAGAATTGTTGAAAAAACAAATAAAGTAGAGCACATCCCAAAAATACTATATCATTGGAGAGTTCATAAAGAGTCAACCGCTTCAGCTACAAAGGATACAAAACCATATGCTTATGAAGCAGGTAAAAAAGCAATAGAAAAGCATTTAGAACGCATGGGCTTAGATGGAACTGTAGAACATGGAGAATTATTAGGAACATATAAAATAACATATAAAGTTATAGGAAACCCTAAAATATCTATACTAATTCCAAATAAAGATCATATTAAGGATTTAAAACAGTGTATAGAATCTATTTTAAAAAATACAACATATATAAATTATGAAATTTTAATAATTGAAAACAATAGCACAGAAAAAGCTACATTTAGCTATTATGAAGAAATTCAAAAAAATGAAAAAGTAAAAGTTATTTCATATCCAGAAAAGGAATTTAATTATGCTAAAATTATGAATTATGGTGTAAAAAACTCAGATGGTATATATATATTACAGTTAAACAATGATACAGAAGTTTTAACACCAAATTGGTTAGAACAATTTCTAGGATATGGGCAAAGAAATGATGTAGGTGCTGTTGGTGCAAAACTATATTTCCCAGATAATACTATACAACATGCAGGTATTATTGTAGGAATAAATGGAACAGCAGGAAATATGTTAAGAAATTTACCAAAAGTAAAAAAAGCATATTCAGGAAGACAAGGATATGTTCAGAACTTTAGTAGTGTTACAGGTGCATGTCTTTTTACTAAAAAGTCAATATATGAAGAAGTTGGCAAAATGGATGAGGATTTTGCAGTAGCTTTAAATGATGTAGATTTATGCTTAAAAATTCGTCAAAAAGGATATTGGATTGTATGGAGTCCATATATCGAATTATATCATTTTGAATCTAAATCAAGAGGATATGAAACTACTACATCAAAAGTAGAAAGATATGAAAATGAAACTAAAAAGTTTCAAGAAAAATGGAAGGAATTTTTAGAAAAAGGTGATCCATTTTTCAATATAAATTTTTCTTTAGAAAGTGAAAATTATCAAATAAAATGCAAAAAATATGGAGGTTAGAAAAATGAAAAAAAGAATTTTATCTATACTATTATTTATATCTTTATTAACATTAGTATTTTTTAGCAATGTAAAAGCATCTACAAATAAAGCTAAAATATACATTGATTTTCCAACTCAAAATCAAAATACAAATCAAACTTTAAGTGTTCATGGCTGGTTTATGTCAGAAATTAAAGATAAATCATTAAAATTCTACATTGATAATGAAAATACAGAAATTAAAAGTGGAATAAAAAGATATGCAAGAGGAGATGTAACAAGCTCTGTAAAAGGATATGGAACACCTGAGCAAAATCCTCTAGCAGGTTTTGATGGAAAAGTTGATATAAGTAATCTAAAAGATGGAAAACATACTTTAATTGTACGTGCAATTGATGATAAAACTGGAGAAAAGCTAGGAGAAGAAAAACAAACTTTTAACTTAAAAAAAGATTATAAAACAAATATGTGGATAGACTGGCCAAATGTAAATGAAACAGTTGGAACAAAAGTTAAAGTACATGGATGGGTAATGTCTAATTTAAAAGACAAAAATGTAAAAATATATTTAGACAATGAAAGTACAGATATAACAAGTAAAATAAAAAGATATGCAAGAGGAGATGTAACAAGTTCTGTAAAAGGTTATGGAACAGCTGCAGAAAACCCAGAGGCAGGCTTTGATGGAGAAGTTGATATAAGTAATATAAAAGATGGAAAACACAAAATTATAGTTAAGGTAATTAATGCAAAAACAAATGAAACAATGTTACAAGGTACTAGAGAATTTAATGTAAAAAAATATAATACATCACTTTGGATAGACTGGCCAAAAGTAAACGAAACAGTTGGAACAAAAGTTAAAGTACATGGATGGGTAATGTCTAATTTAAAAGACAAAAATGTAAAAATATATTT
>CANRML010000031.1 GCA_947631725.1 uncultured Clostridia bacterium | reverse complement strand
TGTTAAATTAAAAACATGGTTAATAGCAAAAATTTCAAATATGTATATACAAATAGAACAAACTATTGCTATAACTACATTTGAAACGGAAATAAGTAACTTTTTTAAGATAGATTTTTCGCATACGTCTCTCTTAAAGGAGCCATTTATAAAAAGAAAAATCGTTGTAGTCTTTGAAAACAAAAGGATATAGCGATTTTTTATTTTTACAATTTTAGTGGTAAAAAGTGGCTAAAATGGGCTTTTTTTGACACAGATTACCCAAGAATTACCCAAATTTATTACCAAAATATGTTATTAAAGTTATAGAACAATCTTATTAATTTTATAGTAATATTTACATTTAATATAATTTATGGACTAAACAAAACGAAAATAAAGATTGAAAATCGTTGGAATATCAACGATTTTTTTGCTTTTTATAAATTAGTATTATAATTGAATATGGACGGAACAAAACGAATATGGTCAAAAGTATTGATAAAAAATAGAAAAGTTGATATAATAAAAAGATTGTTATTATAAATTCTATATTTTAAATTTTAATATTCGTAAAATAATTGAATTTATAGCAAATTTATGATATAAATAAGGAAAATATGAAATTTGTAACATTATGCTGCGAATTTTAAAATGGAGATGATAAATATGAAAATATTAATTATTTGTAGTAAAGCTTTTTATAAAGATATAGAACCTATAAAAGAAAAATTAGAAAAAATGGGACATATAGTTGAACTACCAAATTCTTATTACGAACCAGATGCTGAAAAGAAAAGTTGGAATTTAGGCAAAAAAGAGCATGCAGAATTTAAAGCAAAAATGTTTAAAATGAGTGAAGAAAGAATTGCAACAATGGATGCAGTTTTAACTCTAAATTTTGATAAGAACGGAAGGAAAAACTATATCGGTGGTGCAACTTTTATAGAAATTTATGAAGCATTTATGAAAAACAAGAAGATATATTTATATAATGATATTCCAGAAGGGATGCTGTATGATGAAATATCAGGATTTTCTCCAATAGTAATACACGGAGATTTGAGTTTAGTAAATTAAGTTATAGATGGTTACACAATGTGGAACCAGGAAAAGAGGAAAAATGAAAACAATATATTTTGATTGTAGTAGTGGAATCAGTGGAAACATGGTACTTCGGAGCATTAACAGAAATAGTTGAAGATGAAAATTATCTAATAAATGAACTAAAAAAATTAAATATAGAAGGATATAAAATAGAAATATCTAAAAAAGTAAAAAATGGAATAACAGGAACATATGTAGATGTTATTGTAGATGGAAAAGATGAATATGGACATATCCATCATTTAGAAGAACATGAACAACATCATCATAATCATGAACATAGAAATTTACAAGATATAAACAATATTATAGATAAAAGCTCTTTAGAGCAAGAAGTAAAAGATCTAGCCAAAAGGATATTTTTAAGAGTAGCAAAAGCAGAAAGCAAAGTTCATAACAAAACAATTGAAGAAGTACATTTTCACGAAGTTGGAGCAATAGATTCAATAATAGATATTGTGGGAACTGCAATATTAATAAATAAAATAAATCCAGATAAAATCATATCAAGTATTGTAAATGATGGATATGGATTTATAAAATGTGCACATGGAGAAATGAGTGTGCCAGTTCCAGCAACAACAGAAATATTTGCAAATTCAAATGTTAAATTTAGACAAATAGATATAGATACAGAATTAGTAACTCCAACAGGTGCAGCAATTATAGCAGAACTTGCTCAAGATTTTACATATTTACCAGCTATGACAACACAAAAAATAGGATGGGGAGCAGGAACAAAAGATTTAAAAATACCAAACATATTAAAAGTATATCTAGGAGAAATGGAATTTGCAAATGAAGACTTTGTTGTAATGGAGACAAACATTGATGACTGCTCAGGAGAAATACTAGGATACACACAAGAAAAACTATTTCAAAATGGTGCACTAGATGTATTTTACACACCAATATTTATGAAAAAAAATAGACCTGCATATAGATTAACAGTAGCTTGCAGAAAAGAAGATATTTACAAATTACAAAATATAATGTTTAAAGAAACTACAACAATAGGAATAAGATATCGCTATGAATATAGAACAGAACTAGGAAGAACAGAAACAGAAATAGACACAAAATATGGGAAACTCAAAGTAAAAGAGGTAACTAGTAATGGAGAAAAATTTATATATCCAGAATATGAAAGTATGAAAAAATTAGCAGAGGAAAACAACATCCCATTAAAAGAATTATATAAATTAACTTAGTTCTTAGTAAAGGACGAACTATATAAATAAGCTATGCAAAAAGGAGGATTATTTACTATAATATGGAAATAAAAGAAATATTGCAAAAATTGCAAAATAATGAAATTAGTCTAGAACAAGCAGAAAAACAAATAAAAAACAATCAGTATGAAGATTTAGGTTATGCAAAAATAGACCATAATAGAAAAGAAAGAATAGGAACTTCTGAAGTCATATTTTGCCAAAATAAGCCTAATGAATTTTTAAGTAAAATATGTACATCAATTTATAAAGAAAATGGAGAAGTGCTAGGAACAAGAGCAACTAAAGAACAATATGAACTAGTAAAAAAAGAAATACCAAACATAGAATATGACAATATTTCAAGAATTTTTAAAATAGAAAAACCAAAGGAAAAAGTTGGAAATATTGTAATTTGCACAGGAGGAACAGCAGATATTCCAGTTGCAGAAGAAGCGGCTCAAACAGCAGAATTTTTTGGGAGTTATGTAGAAAGAATATATGATGTAGGAGTTGCTGGAATTCATAGAATTTTATCTCAAAAAGAAAAATTACAAAAAGCAAATTGCATAATTGCAATTGCAGGGATGGAAGGAGCTCTAGCATCTGTTGTGGCAGGAATTGCAAAAGTGCCAGTAATAGCAGTTCCAACATCAGTTGGATATGGTGCAAATCTTGGAGGAATAGCAGCACTTTTAAGTATGATAAATTCTTGCAGTAATGGGATAAGTGTTGTAAACATTGATAATGGATATGGAGCGGGATATATAGCAAATCAAATAAATAAATTAGCTATAAAGGAGTAAAACATTATGTCAGATATTGCATATGAAATTAGGCAAAAAGAAAAAGTATTAGAAGAATATTTAAAATTTTTAAAAAAAGTGGCTGTAGCTTTTTCATCTGGTGTGGATTCTACATATTTATTAAAAAAAGCAAAACAAGTTTTGGAAGATAATGTTATAGCAGTAACTATTTACTCTGATATTTTTCCGAAAAGAGAATTGGAAGAGGCTATAGAGTTTTGTAAAAAAGAAAATATAAAGCAAATACTAATAGAAGTTAAACAATTAGAAATAGAAGAATTTTATACAAACCCACCAAATAGATGTTATATTTGCAAAAGACATTTATTTGAAAAAATAAAACAAGTAGCAAAAGAAAATAATATAAATGAAATAGTTGAAGGCTCAAATCTTGATGATTTAAAAGATTATAGGCCAGGCATGCAAGCTATAGAAGAACTAAAAATAAAAAGCCCATTAAAATATGCACGGACTATATAAAAATGAAATAAGAGAACTTTCAAAAGAATTAAAGCTAAACACTTGGAATAAGCCATCATATGCTTGCCTTGCTAGTAGATTTGTATATGGAGAAAATATAACAAAAGAAAAATTAAAAATGGTAGAAAAAGCAGAACAATACTTAATAGATCTTGGATTCAAACAGGTTAGAGTAAGAATACATGGAGCAAATATTGCTAGAATAGAAATAGAAGAAAAAGATATACAAAAAATAATTGAAGAAAGAAATAACATAGTAGATAAATTTAGAAAAATAGGATTTGCATATATAACATTAGATATGCAAGGATATAGAACAGGAAGTATGAACGAAACAATAAATTTAGAAAGGGATAATAAAATATGAGAAAAGGAAGTTTGATTTATTTAATAATTATTTTAGCTGCTGTTATAGCAATAATAATATTTGCAGGAACAACACCAAATAGTAAAAAAGAAGAAAATAATGTAAAAGTTGAAAATGAAACGACTCAAGAACAAAATAAAATAGATAATCAAAATATAGTAAATAACAATGAAACAGAAAAAGATGAAACTAAAAATGAATCAACACCAGTATCAGAACATGGAGCACTTAAAGTTAAAGGAACAGATATTGTTGATAAAAATGAAGAAAAATTCCAATTAAGAGGAGTAAGTACACATGGTATTCAATGGTTCCCACAATATGTAAATCAAGATGCATTTATATATATGAGAGATAATTGGGGAATAAATACAATAAGACTTGCAATGTATTCAAATCCAAATGATGGATATAATGAACAACTACATGAGTTAGTAAAAAAAGGAGTAGAATATGCAAAAAATGCAGGAATATATGCTATAATAGACTGGCATATTTTAAATGATGGAAATCCAAATATAAATAAAGAAAAAGCAATACAATTCTTTAAAGAAATGGCAAATTATTGTAAAGACGAAGAAAATATAATATATGAAATATGTAATGAGCCAAATGGAGATGTAAAATGGGAAAGAGATATAAAGCCATATGCCGAAGAAGTAATAAAAGAAATTAGAAACATAGACACAGATGCTATAATAGTAGTAGGAACGCCAACTTGGTCCCAAGATGTAGACATAGTAGCTGAAAATCCAATAACAGATTATGATAATATTATGTATGCATGTCATTTCTATTCAGGAACACATAAAGAAAATTTAAGGCAAAAAGTAACTAAAGCCTTAAATTCTGGATTACCAATATTTGTTACAGAATTTGGAATATGTGATGCCTCAGGAAATGGAAATTTAGACATAAAAGAAGCTGACACATGGATAGAATTTTTAAATAAAAATAATATAAGTTGGATAAATTGGAATTTATCAAATAAAAATGAAACATCTGCAATATTAAAAAATACTGATAAAACAACTAATTGGACAAATGATGAATTATCAGAAAGTGGAAAATGGCTATTAGATGCTTTAAAAACTAAGAAGTAATATCAAAACTATTTCCTAAATTTATTATAAAAACAGGGATACCACTAGAATATGGAGCAATATCGTATTGCTGATAAAAAATTGCAATTCCATCATCAGTTATATAAAACTGATTACTTTGAAAATTTTCAACAGCCAATTTTGCATAATTTTCAAAATACGAACCTGCTTCATTTTCTATTTGCATTTCAATTTGATGAAAAATCTCTTTTAATATATAAATAACATATATGCAATCATTATTAAATAAATCAGGAAGTGAAAACTGACTACCAGTAGACATATTCCAGTTTTGAGAACTTCTTATAGTAGAGCCATGTGCACCACCAGCATATACATATTCATCAGCATATAAACTTATAATATTTGACTTATTATATGTAGGTGTAAAAGTATAAACAAGCTCATAAGGAGAAAAAGGATAATTATTACTCATATTATAATCAAAAAGCTCTTGAGCATTTTTAAACAATTCTTTTTCAGCATAAAGTTTTAAATTCATAGCTTTTACTTGATTAAACTGATTAAATTTGCGAATAGAAAAAAGATATGAATTATATACAATTCTAGGATATTCAATTCTATATTTAACAATTAAATTATTTTTGTAATATAAATTCTTTTCAATAATATTTTTTTGAATATCAAACATAAAACCACCTAATCTATTTTATGCAATAATCAAAAAAAATTGACATTATACCATAAAGGAGGAAATATATGAACTATCCAGAAAATCTAAAAAAAGGTGATACAATAGGAATTTGTGCACCATCAGGAGGATTGGCAAAACCAGAAGAACAAGAAATTTTAGATGAAGCAATTAAACAATTAGAAAATTTGGGCTATAAAGTAATAGAAACAGAAAGTGTTAGAAAACAAGAAAAAGGAAGAAGTACATCTGCCAAAAAAAGAGCAGAAGAATTTATGCATTTATTAGAAAATGATGAAGTAAAATTTATTTTATTTGCAACTGGTGGAGATTATTTATTTGAAATCTTTGATTATTTAGACTTAGAAAAAATTAAAACTTTAAAACCAAAGTGGATGCAAGGATATTCAGATATAACTGGAATAGAATTTTTATGGAATACAGTTTTAGAGATCCCTTCTATTTATTGTGATAATGCAAAAAGCTATGCTATAACTCCACTATGTGAAAATTTGGAAAATGCAATAAAAATAGTATCAGGTGAAAAAGTTAAACAAAAATCATTTGAAAAACATGAAAAAAAATATTCAAGCATAGAAGCGGCTTTTGAACAAGAAGAAAGTGATGAAATATTTACAGAACCAGTACAATGGAAAAATATAACAGGAGAGAATAAAATAGAAATACAAGGAAGGATGATAGGTGGATGTTTAGACTGTATTCAACGTTTTTTTGGAACAAAATATGATAATATAAAGCAATATATAGAAAAATATAAAAAAGATGGTATAATATGGTATTTAGAAACCTTTGAAATGAATAGCCCAGGATTAAGTGGGATTTTATGGCAAATGAAAAATTCAGGATATTTTGATAATGTAAAAGGAATTATATTTGGAAGACCTTTAGCATTTAGGCAAGATTATGATATAACATTTGAAGAAGCAATAAAAGAAGTAATAGGAGACTTAAATATACCAATTATATGTGGTGCAGATATTGGACATGTAGGACCACAAATGGCAATAGTCAATGGAGGTATAATGAAAATTATATCAGAAAATGGAAAAGGTATTATTGAATATTAAATTATTTCAGGCAAATCTATTTTTGATTTGTCTTTTTTTATTAAAAACTATTGACAAAAAAAATAAAAAGAGATAAAATACAAACAAAAGTTCAACAAACAAACGAACGCATAGAAAGGAGAAAATTATGATAACAACACTACATATAAAAAATATAGGAATAATAGAAGAAATAACAATAGATTTAAGTAGAGGATTAAATGTTTTAACAGGAGAAACAGGAGCGGGAAAAACTTTAATGATAGATGCTCTTCTTATATTATCAGGGGAAAGATTTTCAAAAGAAATGATCAGAAAAGGAGAAAGCAATTCATTTATTGAAGCAAACATATATCTACCAGACCATCCACAAGCAATAGATGGAAATATCATTATATCTAGAGAAATAAATATAAATGGAAGAAACTTATGCAAAATAAATGGAAGGATGGTAACTGTAAATGAATTAAAAGAATTCATGGAAACAATAATTGAAATTCATGGGCAAAATGCTAATCAAATGTTATTAGATAATCAATATCATTTGTCATATTTAGATGGATTTATCGGAGAAAAACTAGAGTGTAAAAATGAATATAACACATATTATGAAGCATATTGCAAAATTGAAAAACAATTAAAAGAAAACTACGGAGACGAAAAAGAAAGAGAAAGAAAATTAGATTTATTAAAATATCAATATGAAGAAATAAAGCAAGCAAAATTAAAGAATAATGAAGAGGAAGAATTAGATGCACAAAGAAGAATTATGCTAAATAGTGAAAAAATAGCAGAAAACTTAAAACAAACAGATATAGCTTTAAGTGAAAATGCTATTGATTCTATAAGTGTATCAATTAGGGCATTAGAAAAAATAGAAAACATAGATGAAAAATATGAAAAAACTACAAGCAATTTGAAAAACATTTATTATGAATTACAAGAAATAGCAAGAGAAATTTCAAATAGTAGAGAAGAAATAGATTTCAATGATGAAGATAGAAACAAAATAGAAGAAAGATTAGATATAATACATAACTTAAAAAGAAAATATGGAAATACTATTCAAGAAATATTAGAATATAAGGAAAAAATAAAGGAAGAAATTGAATACATTGAAAATCTAGAAACATATACAAATCAACTTAAAGAAGAAAAAAATAAAACTGTAGAAAAAATGCAAAAATTAGCAGACAAAATGCATAATATCAGAGAAGAAAAAGCCATTGAGTTAAGTCAGAAAATAAATGAAGAATTAAAAGACTTAGAAATGAAAAATGCAAAAATAAATATAAAAGTAGAAAAACAAGAAAGCTTTTCTAAAACTGGTACAGATACAGTAACTTTTTATATAAAAACAAACTTAGGTGAAGACGAAAAACAACTATCTAAAATTGCATCAGGAGGAGAAATATCAAGAATAATGTTAGGAATAAAGACAGTATTAGCAGATACAGACGAAGTTCCAATTCTTATCTTTGATGAAATCGACACAGGAATTAGTGGAAAAGCTGCAAATAGTGTTGCACAAAAATTACATCATATAGCAAATAAACATCAAATATTGTGTATATCACATTTACCCAATATAGCTGCAATGGCTGATGAGAACTATTTTATCGGAAAAACTGTTACAAATGAAAGAACAAATACATCTATCAAAAGATTAAATGAAAAAGAAACATTACAAGAAATTGCAAGAATTTCATCAGGAGAAATAAATGAAATAAGTTTGAAATATGCCCAAGAGTTAAGAAATAAAAAGGTTTCTTAATAATATTATAAAAAATTGGTATAAATTACTAATTGTTAGCACAAGATATAAAAAATAAACAAGAAGGGAAGAAGTGTAATGAAAAATTTTATACCAATTCAAATTGTAAATGCGTTGGAAGTGCTAGATTCAAGAGGAAATCCAACAATCCAAGTAGAAGTAGTTCTTGCAGGGGGATTTTCAGGTACTGCTATGGTCCCATCAGGTGCATCCACAGGAAGTTTTGAAGCAGTAGAATTAAGAGATAATGACAAAACAAGATATATGGGAAAGGGAGTTCAAAAAGCTGTAGAAAATATAAATAAAAAGATCGCTAAAAAAATTATTGACATAAATGCATATGATCAAAGAACTATAGACAAAGAACTTATCTTATTAGATGACACTTTAAATAAATCGAATCTTGGTGCAAATGCTATACTTGGAGTTTCTTTAGCTGTAGCAAAAGCAGCAGCTAATTCATTAGGACTAGAGTTATACGAATATATAGGTGGAATATTTGGAAATGAATTACCTGTCCCGATGATGAATATTTTAAATGGTGGAAAGCACTCAGATAATAATATTAATATTCAAGAATTTATGATTATACCTGTTGGAAGTATTACATTTGCAGAAAGGCTAAAAAGAGGTGCAGAAGTATATCATACATTGAAAAAAGTATTAAAAGAAAAAGGATATTCAGTAGCAGTAGGAGATGAAGGAGGATTTGCACCTAATTTACAAAGTGAGGAAGAAGCATTAGATGTTATTATGGAAGCAATAAAGAAAGCAGGATATGAACCACAAAAAGATATTTGTTTAGCATTAGATATTGCAAGTACAGAAATGTATGAAGAAGCAAGAAATATCGGTAAAAATGGATACTACTTTTGGAAAACAGATATTTTTAAAACAAGAAATGAAATGATTGAATATATAGAAGAACTATGTGAAAAATATCCAATTATCTCTGTAGAAGACGGATTAGCAGAAGAAGATTGGGAAGGATGGAAAATATTAACAGAAAGACTTGGAAACAAAATACAATTAGTAGGAGATGACTTATTTGTTACAAATATAAAAAGACTAGAAAGAGGAATAAAAGAAAATGTAGCAAATGCGATATTGATTAAACCAAATCAAATTGGAACTTTAACAGAAACATTAGACACAATTAAAAGAGCAAAAGAAAAAGGATATGAAACAATAATTTCACACAGGTCAGGAGAAACAGAAGATACTACAATTGCAGATATTGCTGTTGCAGTAAATAGTGGACAAATAAAAACAGGAGCACCTTGTAGGACAGATAGAGTAGCAAAATATAATAGATTATTAAATATTGAGGATATGAAATAAGTATTGTAAAATTTATTTTCAAATGATATAATGAAAAAAACTAAAAAGGACAAAGATAAAATGAAAAAGATAAATGGAACAATTTTACAATGCTTTGAGTGGTATTTAGAAACTAATCAAGAATTTTGGAATACATTATCTAATAAAGCACAAGAATTATCAAAACTAGGAATTACAGCAGTATGGTTACCACCAGCATATAAAGGTGTAGGTGGAAAAGACGAGGTTGGATATGGTGTTTATGATTTATATGACCTTGGAGAATTTAATCAAAAAGGAAGTATAAAAACTAAATATGGATCAAAAGAAGAATACTTAAATTGTATTATGACATTAAAGCAAGCAGGGATGGAAACATATGCAGATATAGTGCTAAACCATAAAATGGGAGCAGATAAAATTCAAACCATCCCTGCTACAAAGGTGGATTGGGGAAATCATAATTTAGAAATTGCAAATCAAGAGACAGTAAAAGTCGCAACAAAATTTACTTTCCCAGAAAGAAAACATAAATATTCTGATTTTGAGTGGAATTGGACACATTTTAAAGGAATTGACTATAATAATGAAACAGGAGAAAAAGCAATCTTTAAATTTAAAGATAAAGAGTGGAGCCAAACAGTAGACGAAGAATTTGGGAATTTTGATTATTTAATGGGAGCTGACTTAGATTTTGATAATCCAGAAGTTGTTAATCAATGTATAGCTTGGGGAAAATGGTATATAGAAATGACAAAAATTGATGGCTTTAGACTTGATGCGGTAAAACATATAAATGCTAGTTTCTATAAAAAGTGGCTAGAAGAAATGAGAAAATATTTCAATAAAGAATTATTTTCAGTTGGAGAATATTGGTCAACAGATATAAAAAGATTACATAGATATTTATCAGAGATAGATGGTGCTACATCATTATTTGATGTACCACTTCACTATAACTTAGAAAAAGCGTCAAAAGACGAAAGTGCAGATTTATCAAAAATATTTGAAGAAACATTAGTAAAAGAAAATCCTACAAAAGCAGTTACCTTTGTAGATAATCATGATACACAACCAGGACAATCATTAGAAAGCTTTATAAATACAGACTTTAAACAAAGTGCTTATTCAATTATTTTATTAAGAGAAGATGGATATCCTTGCGTTTTTTATGGAGATTTATATGGAATCCCACATAATAATATTGAACCAGTAAAAAATTTAGAAATCTTGCTTGAATTAAGAAAACAAAAAGCATATGGAATACAACATGACTATTTTGACAATCCAAACTACATTGGATGGACAAGAGAAGGTGATGAAAATCATTTACGTTCTGGATTGGCAGTAGTAATAACTAATCAATCAGAAGGAGAAAAATGCATGTATGTTGGAGAACAACATGCAGGAAAAACTTTTATTGATGCATTAGAAAATTGTGAAGACGAAGTTCATATTCAAGAAGATGGATATGGTATATTTAAAGTAAATGAAAAATCTGTATCAGTTTGGGTAGAAAAATAAGGAGAAGGATATAAAATATGAAAATAAAAAAGATAATTATAGGATGTATTTTATTACTACTAATAACTAAGCCCACCTTTGCAGTTGATTTTTCAGAATATGATTTGCAAAATGTAGGGATGAAAATACGGAATAGATAGTAACTTAATTGAAGTTGTATCAGGACTAAAAAATAATGACCCTAAATTGGATAAATTAGATAAAAAAGAAGAGAGAATTCAAAATTATATAAATGCTAATATTTTATTAGATGCAGTAGATAACATTGAATCAAATGCAACACAAGAAATATTAGTTGCAAGTACAAGCAATATAAATTATGCTGATATGCAAAATCTAAATCAATTACCAGAAGCTGATTTAATAGCATATAAAACACAACTAGTAGAAGCAATAAATACATATGAGATAAAAAAAGATGAAATAGTAAAAACAAATAATGGAAATACATATATACATATTATTTCCCAAATACAAAATGAAGATAATAAATTAGATATGTCAGTATATTATACAATTATGAGTGGACGTTTACTTACAATAAGCTTTAGATATTTTAATAAAGCAGAACAACTAGAAAATGAACAGGAAAAAGAT
>CANRML010000030.1 GCA_947631725.1 uncultured Clostridia bacterium | reverse complement strand
TTAGTTTCTTATTTTGATTTCTCCATGCATGATCAAATTCTACTCCTGAAATTTCTGGTGCAATTTTATCAATATTTTCAACTGTGTATGCTTTTCTCTGAACATTTTCTGCATCATCTTTTACATAGAAGTAATATGTTCCATTTTGTTCTATATTAAAATCTTGTTTTGTTTCTGCAACACCTTTTCCATTTTCATCAGTACATGGTTTCCAGCCTTCTGAATTCCAGTCTAAATCAGAGCTTGTACTAAGTTGGTATGCAACGATTCCACTGCGGTCAGAGAACTCTAAGCCCGCAGTTTCACCGTCTGTTGCTCTACCTGTTAATGTTAAATCTACTTTTGATGGATTATGATCATCTACATCCAATTCTGGTATTTCTGGAATAACTTTATCTATTCTTGTTATTTCTAAATTTGAAATTCTGTCATTACCTTGATGTGTACTATCATATTGTCTTGCATATACTGTAATATTTTGTGGAACTGAGATGTGTCCTACTTCAACTGGCCAAGGTTTCCAATCTTCACTATTTCCTAAGCTATATTCATGAGTCAAAACAGAGTTGTCAGCGTCTGGGTAAGTAATCGTTACTTCTACATTTGTGTTTACCCATCCCTTTGGTGAATAATCAAATGTAGGCATCTCTATTGTACTTGTTCTACCACCTGTTGATGCTTCTTCTGATTCAGTTGGATCACCATTTGGCTCACAATTTCCAAGCATATCTTTAACACTTGTCTTTACAACATAGTTTGTCTCAAGTGTCATATTTTCAAATACGTGGTAGCCGTCTTCATCTTCTCTTTCGCTTTCCCAATGCCACTCAGTATCTGGGTCATCTTCCTTCTTAATAGCATATTTTCTTGTTGATTTATCAATTCCTGAGTGCTCATCTGTTTGATTAAATGTTGCTTTAACTGTGTTTGTTGAAGATAATAAGGTTGGAGCTTGTTTTAAAGGTGCCTTATTATCAAACCAGAATACTTGAGATGATTTTGTTGTCTTATTGCCTGCTTTATCTTTTGCAATTACCCATAAATGCCATTTTTCTCCTGTTAGTCCATCTTTCTTTATTGTTTCGTTATTTTCAAATGGTATGTTTATTTCACTATCTTGTGGTTCTCCGTCTCCTTCAACCCATACATAGTTTAATGTATCATCATCTATTGTACTATTTCCACCATCTGTTACTGTTACTTTTGTTTCATGTGATTGTTGCCATTGTGGTTTTCCATCTGGTTCAAAGTTAATCTCTGGTGCTACTTTATCGATATTTGTTACTGTATATTCTGCAGAAACTAAGTTTCCAGCTATATCTTCTGCTGTTACTGTTACAGTTTGGCCATGTGTCTTAACTGTTGCATAATCTGAACCTGTGATTTCATAATCTTCGCCATTTTCTCCTGTAACTGTTATTTTTCTATTTTGTGTTAAGTATCTACCATATGTTGGTGTTACTATTACATTTGTATTTGTTGGTGTGCTATTTGGAATATCTGCATCAAGTTTTAATGACCAATCTGTTTCTGTATTATCATGAACTTCAAATTTATCTGATACTACATATTGTGATGTTAATACTTTGTCTTTATCATATACTCTTATCCATAGATAATATTCTCCTTTATCACAGTCATCTTTTATTATTGTTGCTCCACTTGTAGTTTCGTTCCATATACTTGTGTCTAAATCCCATTTTTCAAATCCTGGTTGTACTTCATTTTGATCACTCCAAGCATAATAGTATCTATATGGATCTCTATTTCCTTCAGTTGATGTCATTACTGCTTTTATTGTAGCTTTTCCATTTGAAGGTACAACATATCCTGGTCCACCATCTGGATTTATTGTAATACCAATTTTGATTCTTGGATTTTCTTTTATTTTAACTACTTTTCTAGTTGTGTTTGCAACTTCTTTTCCGTCTTCTCCTATAACATATCCTGTAACTTCAACTGTATATGTACCAGATGGTCCTTTTATTGTATAACTGTATTGACCTACTGTTCCTGGTATTAAATCTGACTGTATAACGTCGTCTTCATGTTCACCTTTAACAACGACTTCTATTCTTTCGAAGTCTTCTCTATTTGAAACATCAACAGTTAAAGTTAGTCTTTCACTATCTTCTATTTCCTTATAGTCAGTTCCATCCATTTCATATAGATGTGTTTCAACTCTTGGCCAGATTCCTTCTGTATGTCCTGACCCTGTTATATCTCCTGACTCTTTATCTAAAGTCACATCATAAACTCCATCTGATACAGTGACTGAATCATCGTCTTCCGTAACATTTGGATTATATTCTCCTAGATTATTTTTTACTCTTTCTTCAAATCTGTCTGTATCAAACCTTCCTGTCTCTGCTACAGTTAGCAAAGCTTGAGTTTGTACAGCATCTGAAAATGCTTCTCTATCTACTAAATCCCTAGCATCTATTGCTCTATTTACAAGTCCATCATCACCTGATAATGCACCTATTGTAATTCCTGCTAGAAGCAATATTATTATTATTGTGATTACTAGTGAAGTGATAGTAATTCCGTTTGTTTAAAAGATGTTTTTTCACTTTTACATTCTCCCTTTCTTTTGTTTTTCTATTTTTAATGCAGTTCATTTATTACAATTTTATACTAAATATTTCTTATTTGTCAATCATTTTTTCAATATTTTTTATCTTTTTTTATCGTTTTTTTTCTTTACGGATTTTTGAGTTTGTATAGATTTTAATTTCCATATATTTTGACATTTTTTGCAAAACATTTGTTTTTAACTCAATAAAAAAAGATTTTAAATATTTTATAAAAAATATCTAAAATCTTTCTATATTTTTAATATTTTTGTTATATCTCCATTTGACTTCCTAAAAATGTTGCAGCTGATTGAGCTACTTTTCTTTCTACCTCGTTCATTTGTCCATTTGTATCTTTTGACATTAATATTACTGTTCCTATTGTATCACCATTTGATATAATTGGATAAACTATTTGTGCATTGTGTTTTCTCTGTTGTGTATCATTTTTTGTGATTGGCATTGCCATATCACTATTTTCTTTACTAGTATATATTTCTTTATCTTCCATTAGTTGTTCTAATTCTTGGCTTACATCTTGCTCTAAAAATTCTTTTTTAGATCCTCCTGATACTGCAATTATTGTATCTTTGTCAGTTATAAAGGCGATGTGTCCTGTTGTTTTTGATAATGTTTCTGCATATCCTGTTGCAAATTCTGATAATTCCCCTATTGGTGAATATTTTTTTAAAATAACTTGCCCTTCCCTATCTGTAAATATCTCTAGTGGGTCTCCTTCTTTTATACGTAATGTTTTCCTTATTTCTTTTGGTATAACAACTCTACCTAAATCATCTATTCTTCTTACAACTCCAGTTGCTTTCATAATTTTCCTCCTTTTTAAAATTTATGTCTACCTTTATTATGGCAAAAAAAGAAAATTTTATGCATTTTTTATTATTTATTTAATTTTTATATTAATAAACTCCAGATGTTTTTCTGGAGTTCATTTTTATTATTAAACATATTATTATTAATTGTTAAACATTTTTGGCTTGTATTTTCCTAAAATACTTCCTATGTCTTTTGAAAATTCTCTTAGTATAACAATCTTGATTGTTGTTTGTTTATCTTTTAAGTAATCATCCATAACTTGTTTTAATAGTTTTACATTTGCCATTTCGCCTTCTATTTGTTTTGGATATTTTTCTGCTCTTGCTAATAATTTTTCCTTAATTATCATTATATCTTCATTACTTGCACAAGATATTCTTTGGAATAGTTGATATGGATCACAATATTTAAAGATTGGCACTTCCATACATTTTTTATCAAATTGCTCATAAAATTGTTCCATTTTCATTGGAATACATCTGAATATTTCTTCTGCCATTTCTCTATATTGTTTTTCTAATAGTTGTATATTTAAGTTGTTGAAATGTTTTAAAATTTCGTTCATATCTTCTGAGAATTCTTCTATTGCAATTTTAGCTAATTCTTCTTCCACATTTTGGCAATATTGTGATTTTAATGAAGCTTTGTTCATCCCATCAAAGAATATTACTTTTAATGTTTTTATATCATAATCAATAAGATTCTTTCTTGAAAAATAGCTGAAATATGCATAAATTTTTACTATATCAATTAATTCAATGTTTCCTTCTTTGACTTCTTCTATAATTGATTTTATAATTCCTTCAAAATCATCATCTGGTATTTTCCAATATTCCTCTGTAAGTAATCTTTTATATCCTGGTAAGTTTTCTACATCTATTGTATTTCTTATAGTTTCCATATCTTTTTTGAATATTTTCATATCAAAAATTCTAGTTCTAATATAATATTCAATAAATTTAAAGAAACGATAATCTGCTTTGAAGTTATAGTAATAATTACTATCAAATTCTTTAATATAGAATTGTCTGTTATCCATCAATACTCTTGAAGATACTAATATTGCTTTATATTCTTCATTGTCTTTTATATTCATGAATTTATCTTTTGTTACTTTTCCTGCTTTTATTTCAAATGATATAGCAATTGTGAAAATTAACATAGTTTGCATAATTCTGTTACTCGTGTTGGGATAGTTTTTGTTTACCATTTCAAATATTTTTTTGAAGTCATTTAATGCATGTTTTAATATTCTTAAATTTCTAGTTCCGCTTCTTTCAAACGTAGAAATAATCAATCTCGTATTTTCTCTTGTAAATCTAATAAAATCTGGATCATTTTCATAACGCATTAAAATTCCGTTTATAATATAGTCAAATTTAGGAGCATATTCAAATGTTTCTCCTATTAGTTTTTCCTTGATTCTTTCATAATCATTTGCCTTATCAAATATATGCTCAATTTTTTCTTGGATTTTTTCAACCATAGGTTTATCTGTTTGGTTTAATTCTCCCTGCCTATCTAATAAATATGTTGCTATAAATGTTTTCATTTCTAGATTTGAACTTTTTAATTTTGTAGAAAGTTCTTTTTCATTACATATAATAATTGTTTTAATATGGTCATGTTCAACAAAATTATTTATATAACCTAAAATATCAATAACATCTACATTTGCTCTCTCTAAGTCATCAAAGCATAATACTTTGTCATCTGTTGAGAAAAAATCTGCATAATCAATTTTATCTCCATTTTGAGTTACACCAAAGAAATTAGCCATGTCTAATCCTGTTTTTGCATATTCAGGAATTGTTTTTTGTTCTTTTGAGTTCATATATTTTCTTAAGTTTTTATCCATTAGTTGTGTTGTTTCAATAAATATTTTTTTACTAATTTCTTCTAGATTTGAAATTCCATATAAAGACATATATATTGTAGTATATCTTTTCCCATTTAATTCCATTGATTCAATTTTTTTTCTAATTTTATTATTCCAAAAATGAGTTTTTCCTGAACCCCACTCTCCATTTAGCATTATTGCATAATCTGTATAATCTGAACGAATATAATCTAAAATACTTTCTACTAAATCCTCCATTTTTCTATCCTTTCTATTTAGTCCTTTGCTAGTACCAATACTCCTATTTTTTTTGGTTTTCCCTTTTTTAATTCTTTACTACAAGAATTTAATGTATTTCCTGTTGTTAAAATATCATCTATCAACAATATTTTCTTATTTTCTAGTATTTGCTCGTTTTTTATTGCATATACATTTTGTGCGTTTTTTTCTCTTTCTTCACGGTTTAGTTTACTTTGTTCAATAGTATTTTTTGTTTTGTATAAACAATTTTTAACTATTTCAATATTTGTATTTTTTGATATTTCCTTTGCTATAAGCAAGCTTTGGTTATATCCTCTTTCTTTTTTCCTTTTTTTACTAATTGGTACTGGAATTATAATATCATAACTTTTTATTTTTTGGAATACTTTTTGATCTTTTATTAAAAAATTTACAAATGTTTTATATAAATATGAAGCTTCTCCGAATTTGTATGATAAAATTTCATTTCGAATTAAAGATTTATATGAAAAAATTGATATTTGTTCATCAAATAAAATATATGGATTTCTATTTTCTAATATTTCACATATTGCATATCTTTCTAGTTTCTTTTTACATTTTCTACATAGATATTTGCTATTTAGTTTTCCACATATTCCACATTTTGGTGGATAAATTACATTTTGTATTAGTTCTAACATTTATTTCCTTTCTTGTTTTTAAACCATTTGAGGATAAATCCTCAAATGGTTTTATTCTAGCTTATATTCAAGCCCTGTATTACGTTTTTTGCTGTCTACATTTTGTATCATATATTCAACAACATTTTCTATTCCTATTATTATAAGAAGTTTTTTAGCTCTTGTTATACCTGTATATAGCAAGTTTCTAGTTAATAACATTGGTGCTGCTTGTGGAACTACTAAAATTACAACATCAAATTCACTTCCGCTGTGATTTATGTATTGTAATTGCATAACTGTGCTCAATTTGGTCCAATTCTGAAAACTCATAATTTACTTCTTTTTGGTCATCAAATTTAACTTCTATTACTTTTTCTTGTTCATCAATATTTGTAATTGTCCCTATTTCACCATTAAATATACCACATCCAAATTCTTTTTCTCCATATTCTTCTTGTCTTTCCCAAGTAATGTCATAGTTGTTTTTTATTTGCATTATACGGTCTCCGTTTTCTATAAATTGCTCCTGAATATGATTTTTCTGGTAATCCATATACATTTGGATTTAGATATGCTTGTAATTCTTTATTAAGTTCTTTTGTTCCTAGCATACCTTTTTTTGTTGGTGTAATAACCTGTATGTTTTGAAAAAAGTCATAGTCTCCAAATTTTTGTAATCTTCCTGTACATAAACTTATAACTTCTTTTAGAATTTCTTCTTGGCTTTTTGGTGTGATATAGAAAAAGTCTTGGTCTATTTCATTTGCAATATCATCTTTACTTAAAAAACTTTCTCCTTTGTTTACTCTATGTGCATTTAAGATAATTTTACTTTTTGCAGCTTGTCTAAATATTTTGTCTAAATAAACTGTTTCAATTTTCTCACTATTTATTAAGTCTTTTAATACTGAGCCTGGTCCTACTGAAGGTAATTGGTCTACATCTCCTACTAAAATCAATTTTGTTCCTTTATATAGACATTTTAATAAACAATTCATTAAAAACATATCTACCATTGATAATTCGTCAACTACTACAACATCTGCATCTATTGGTGCTCCTTCATAGTTATTGTCTTTGCTATATATTCCTTCATCATCTAATTTGCCAATACATAGTAGTCTATGTAAAGTAGATGCTTCTTCTCCTGTGCTTTCAGTCATTTTTTTGGCAGCTCTACCTGTTGGTGCAGTTAATACTACTTTTTTTCCTTTTGATTGATATAGTTCTATTATTGTTTTAATAATTGTTGTTTTTCCTGTTCCTGGTCCTCCTGTAATAATTAGTACATTATGCTCATTTATTGCTTTTATCGCTTCTTTTTGTTTTTCAGATAATTCAATACTTGAATTTTTTTCTATCTTTTTTAATTGTGAATCAATATTTTTTATTTCTTTTACATTTTTACTATTTTGTAGATAATTTATCCTAAAAGCAATTTCTTCTTCTGTTTTATAAAAGCTTGTTAGATAAACCCACTCTTCTTTTCCTCTTTTTTCTATTACAATTTCTCCATTTACTTTTAAGTTAATAAGGTTGTCCTCTATATTTTCTGTACTAACTTCTAACAAGTTTCTTACAAATTCTAATAAATTTTCTTTTAATGTACAACTATGTCCGTTATATGTTGTTCTAATTAATGCATATTTTATTCCTGTTTGTACTCTTTTTTCATTATCTGGGTTAATCCCTATTTTCATTGCCATTTGGTCAATTTGTCTAAAATCTACTCCTCTAGCTATATCAATAAGCAAATATGGATTTTCTTCTATTTTTTGTATACTGTCTGCTCCTAATTTTTCATATACTTTTTTTGCATGTTCTGCACTAATATTAAATTTTTCTAAAAATCCTACAATTTTCCACATTTCCTGTGTTTCATTAAAGCTTTCTGATATTATTCTTGCTTTTTCTTCTGTGATTCCTTTAATTTCAGCTAATCTAATTGGGTCATATTTTATAACATTAATCGTGTTTTCACCGAATTTTTGAACAATCCTTTTTGCTGTTGCTTCTCCTATTCCTTTTATGTTTCCACTTGCAAGATATTTTTTTATTGCTGTTTCTGTTTGTGGCATTAGTTTTTCAAATGTTGTAACTTTAAACTGTATTCCATATTCTTTGTGTTCTACATAGTTTCCTATTACTTCTAAACTATCGCCTTTTGATACAAAAGGAAGATAGCCTACAATTGTAGTTTCTTCATCTTCTGTTTCAAATCTAGCAATTGTATAGCTATTTACTTCATTTTGATATATTATATCTTCTACTTCCCCTATTAGCTCCAAGTTTTTCTCTCCTTCTATTTATTAAGTGCTTCTTTACAGTCTATATATACTTCTTCTGGTAAATTTTCTTTATATTTTTCTAATTCCTTCCTAATATGTGTTGCTGATATTGGAAATTTAATTCTTTGGGTATCTATTTTTCTGTCTATTATACCTAAATATTTGGCTACTTTTTCTCCATATGGCTCACTGTTATAGAAGTGAGTGACTTTATATGGTTTTATATATTTTTCTAAATATTCCATTTGGATTTTTACACTTTCTTCATCTAAGCCATATTGATCTGGTGGATTATATGCATATATTATTTTTACATTTGGATATAACATTTTTATCCAATTAGCTCTTTTTTCTATTGGTATTTCTATTTTTTTTGTTTCATAAATTACTATAATAAATTCATCCATTTCTTTAATTGCTGTTTCAATTAAATATTGATGTCCTTTATGCAAAGGTGCAAATTTTCCAATAGTAAATCCTATTTTTTTTTGTGGCATAATTTCCGCACTCCTTTTTTGTTATTATACCACGCTTTTTCTTATATTTCTATTGCTTTTATAAAAATTTTTAACTTTCATCAACATTGTCCATAATTTCTTTGCACTCCTTCCAACTTGTTACTTTTAAAACATCATAGTCTTTAGATAGTGTTTTTACAATTTCTCTTGTATTATCTGTTGATTCTAAATCTGCTATAATTACATTTTTAAAATATTCTTCTCTTCCATATAATATTTTGAATAACATTGTACGTAAAAATCCTTCGATTTTATCTTCCTGATTTTTTACTGCTACAATAACATATATTCCGTCAGTTTTCATCCCGTGTATATGTTGATATGTATATAATATTTTTTACTATTTCAAATAATCCATAAAAGGCTAATGTCCAGAATACTGTGTTTACTACAAATTCTAGCATATTTCTTCCCTCCTATGTTCTTATTATATGAAGAAAATATTTTTATGTGATTTAGAAAAATAAAAACAGGAAGTTTCCTCCCCGCTTCTATTTACTATACTAATTGTAAAATAGCTACTTCTGCTCCATCGCCTTTTCTAGGTCCAGCTTTTATAATTCTTGTATATCCTCCTGCATTTTTACCTGCATATTTTGGTGCTATTTCATTAAATAATTTTGCTGGTACATCTATGTTATTTCCTTTGCTATCTTTAATTTTGTTTAGTTTTCTCATCATTTTTCTTCTTGCATTTAATCTTGTTGGCATATCTTTTTGTCTTTTTTCTTTAACTTCTTCTTTTACAACTTTTAAGTATTCTTTTCCGTTTTTGCTTTTAACTAGTTCTGTTACTTTATTTCCTTTTGAATCAAGTTTTGCTTTTTTAATTGTTACTTCAATTTCTTCAAAGTTGTCTTTTTCTTTTATTGCTAATGATATTAGGCTATCTACTATTGATTTAACTTCTTTTGCTCTCATTTCAGTTGTTTCTACTTTACCATAAACAATTACATCAGTTGCTAAATTCTTTAGCATAGATTTTCTAATATCTGTAGTTCTTCCTAGCTTTCTATTTGTTGCCAATTGTTTCACCCTCCTTTTTATTCGTCTTCTTTGGCAAAATCCAATCCTAATGAATGTAATTTTGCTGTTACTTCGTCAAAAGATTTCTTACCTAAATTTCTAACTTTCATCATATCTGATTCTGTTTTGTTGATTAAATCTTCAACAGTTCCAATTCCAGCTCTTTTTAAACAGTTAAATGATCTTACTGATAATTCAAGTTCTTCGATTGACATTTCTAAAACTTTTTCCTTCTTTGCTTCTTCTTTTTCAATCATAACTTGTGTATTTTTTGTTGTTTCAGATAAATCGATAAATAACTCTAAATGTCCTGTCATAACTTTAGCAGCTAAGCTTAATGCTTCATGTGCTTTAAGACTACCATCAGTCCATACTTCTATGACAAGTTTATCATAATCTACCATTTGTCCTACTCTTGTATTTTCTACTTGATAATTTACTTTTTTTACTGGTGTATAGATGGAATCGATTGGTAATACAGAAATGTCTTGGTCTGGTCTTTTATTTTTTTCTGCTGAATTGTATCCTCTTCCTTTGTCTGCTGTCATTTCCATTTTTAAATGTCCACCTTCTGATACAGTTGCAATATGTAATTCTGGATTTAGTACTTCTACTGTTCCATCTGTTACTATATCTGCTGCTGTAACTTCTCCTTCACCTTTAACATCAATTCTTAATATTTTTTCTTGTATATCGTCAGATTTTAATCTAACATTTTTTAAATTGACTATAATTTCAGGTACATCTTCTACAACATTTGGAATTGTAGAGAATTCATGTAATACTCCATCAATTTTTACACTTGTGATGGCTGTACCTGGTAGTGATGAAAGTAAAATTCTTCTTAAAGAATTTCCTATTGTTACTCCATATCCTCTTTCTAATGGTTCACATACAAATTTTGCATAATTATTTTCTTCACTGATTTCTAGACATTCGATATTTGGCTTTTCAAATTCTATCATTTTTACCTCCTAAACACTATTATTTTGAGTATAGCTCTACGATTAAGTGTTCTTCTATTGGTAGGTCGATATCTTCTCTTGCTGCCAATCTTACTACTTTACCACTTAATTTTTCGCTGTCTTTTTCCAACCATGCTGGTACTGGTCTAGATGCTGTTTCTTCTGCATTAATTTTTAATGTGCTGTTTTCTTTTTTATTTTCTCTAACTGTTATGATATCTCCAGATTTTACTAAGTATGATGGTACATCAACTTTTTTACCATTTACTTCAAATTGTCCATGATTAACAAATTGTCTTGCTTGTGCTCTAGAAGCTCCAAATCCTAATCTATATACAACATTGTCTAATCTACTTTCTAATATTTGTAGTAATAATTCACCTGTTACGCCTTTTTTATTTGAAGCCATTTCAAAGTATTTTCTAAATTGTCTTTCTCCAACTCCATAATATGATTTTGTTTTTTGTTTTTCTCTTAATTGTGTTCCGTATTCAGATAGTTTTGCTCTCTTTTGTCCATGTTGTCCTGGTGCATAATTTCTTCTTGAGATACTACATTTGTCTGAATAACATCTTGTTCCTTTTAAGAACAATTTTTGTCCTTCTCTACGACAAATACGGCATTGTTCATCTTTATATCTTGCCATTATTTCTTACTCCTTTCTACACCCTTCTTCTTTTTGGTGGTCTACATCCATTGTGTGGTATTGGTGTTACATCTTTGATACTGCTTAATTCTAAACCAGCTGTTTGTAAAGCTCTAATTGCAGCTTCTCTTCCTGCACCTGGTCCTTTTACATATACTTCTACTGTCTTTAATCCATGTTCCATAGCAGCTTTTGCAGCTGTTTCAGCTACTTGTCCAGCAGCATATGGTGTGCTTTTTCTTGAACCTTTGAATCCTAGTTCTCCTGCACTTCCCCATGAAATTGTATTTCCTTGCGTATCTGTAATTGTTACAATTGTGTTGTTGAAAGTAGAATGAATATGTGCTGCACCTTTATCAATGTTTTTTCTATTTCTTTTAGCAACTGGCTTTCTTGTTGTACTTTTATTTGCCATTTTCTAAATTCCCTCCTTAATCTTTCTTGCTTCTACTAACTAATTTTCTTGGTCCTTTTCTTGTTCTAGCATTTGTTTTTGTTCTTTGTCCTCTTACAGGTAATCCTCTTCTATG
>CANRML010000029.1 GCA_947631725.1 uncultured Clostridia bacterium | reverse complement strand
GGGTAAGGGGGAACTATGCCCTTTTTTTCTTATTTTGGTTTTATTTTTATAAATTTTTCTTTCAAACTAAAACCTCCCTTTTTTTCTTTTATAGCTTTATTTTTACATTTTTCTACTTTTTTGTCAATAGGTATAGTAAAATATTTCTTCTTTTGATATAATTAAATTAGTTTAATAATAAGTATTATTTTAAGGAGGTATTAATATGCAAAATGAAGAAGAAAATACTGTTTGTGAAGAAATAAAAGAAAAAATAACAACGTTTTTAAAGGAACTATTTAGTACATATAAACAAGAAAAAGATAATTTAATTCCTATACTAGAGGAAGTGCAAGAAAAATTCGGATATATTCCAAAAGAAGCTCAAAAACAAATATCAGAATTTTTAGCAATCCCAATGGCTGAAATTTATGGAGTTATCACTTTTTATTCTAGATTTACTTTAGAACCAAAAGGAAAATACGCAATATCTGTATGTTTAGGAACAGCATGCTTTGTAAAAGGATCTAGAAAAATTATGGATAGACTAACAGAAAGATTAAAAATCCAGCCAGGTCAAACTACAGAAGATGGGATGTTTTCAATTGATGAAACTAGATGTGTAGGAGCTTGTGGATTAGCACCAGTATTTGCTGTAAATGGTGAAGTACATGGGAAAGCAACAGTTAAAATGTTAGATACAGTATTAGATGAAATTCTAGAAAATGAAAAGGGGGTTACAAATGAAAACAATTGAAGAAATTCATAAAATAAGGGAAGAAAAAAGAAAAGAATTAGATTTGCGTAAAAATACAAAAGCAGATACAAGGGAAAAACATATTTTAGTATGTCATGGTACAGGATGTACATCATCAAAATCCCCTCAAATATTAGAGAACTTTAAAAGAATTATAAAAGAAAAAAATATAGAAAATGTAAAAGTTATTAAAACAGGATGTTTTGGTTTATGTGCAAAAGGTCCGATTGTTATAATTAGACCAGAAGATACATTTTATGCAAACTGCACTCCTGAAGATTGTGAAGAAATAATTCAATCACATATTGTAGAAGGAAAAGTAGTAGATAGATTACTTGCAAAAGACATTGATGGTAGTAAAGTGCAAAAACTAGATGACCTTAGTTTTTATAAAAAACAAAAAAGAATAGCACTAAAAAATTGTGGGATGATTAATCCTGAAGAAATTGACGAATATATTGCATTTGATGGGTACAAAGCATTAGAAGAAGTTTTAACAAAATGGACTCCAGAAGATGTAATAAAAACAGTTTCAGACTCTGGACTAAGAGGCAGAGGAGGAGCAGGATTTCCTACAGGTAAAAAATGGGAATTAACAAGAGCAAGTGAAGGTAATCAAAAATATGTTGTTTGTAATGCTGATGAAGGTGATCCAGGAGCATTTATGGATAGAAGCATATTAGAGGGAGATCCACATTCTGTATTAGAAGCAATGACAATAGCTGGATATACAATAGGCGCAAACAGGGGATTTATATATGTTAGAGCAGAATATCCAATAGCAGTTCAAAGATTAAAAATTGCCATAAAACAAGCTGAAGATTATGGAATTTTAGGAAAAAACATATTCAATACAGGCTTTGATTTTGATATTGAAATTAGATTAGGAGCAGGAGCTTTTGTTTGTGGAGAAGAAACAGCTTTGCTTGAATCAATTGAAGGAAAAAGAGGTCAACCTAGACTAAAACCACCATACCCAGCACAAGCAGGTTTATGGGGAAAACCAACATTAATTAATAATGTTGAAACATATGCAAATATTGCCCAAATTATTTTAAATGGAAGTGAGTGGTATTCTTCAATTGGAACAGAAAATTCTAAAGGAACAAAGGTATTTGCATTAGGTGGAAATGTAAATAATATAGGATTGGTAGAAGTTCCTATGGGTACAACACTAAGAGAAATAGTATATGATATAGGTGGAGGAATTCCAAATGGCAGAGACTTTAAAGCTGCACAAACAGGTGGACCATCAGGAGGATGTATACCAAAAGAACATTTAGATACACCAATTGAATATGAATCTTTAAAAAGTATTGGTTCTATGATGGGATCTGGTGGTTTAATTGTTATGGATGATACAAAATGTATGGTAAGCTTAGCAAAATTCTATCTAGAATTTACTGTAAGTGAAAGCTGTGGAAAATGTACACCTTGCAGAATTGGAACAAAAAGAATGCTTGAAATATTAGAAAAACTATGTGATGGAAAAGGAACTAAGGAAGATATATCAAAACTTGAAAAATTGGCAATTAATATTCAAAAATCAAGTATTTGTGGATTAGGACAAAGTGCACCAAATCCTGTTATTAGTACATTAAAATATTTTAGAGATGAATTTGAAGAACATGCAGTTGACAAAGTTTGTAGAGCATTAGAGTGTAAAGCAATGGCTAAAATTAAAATTGACCCAGAAAAATGTAAAGGCTGTGGTCTATGCCAAAAAAATTGTCCGGTTTCTGCAATCGAAGGAGAAGGACGAGACAAAAGAGTAATAAATCAAGAAAAATGCATCAAATGTGGTACTTGTTTAACAACTTGTCCATTTAAAGCAATTGGAAATTAAGGAGGAAAACAAATGAAAGAAGAACTAATCAATTTAACTATTGACAACCAAAAAGTTCAAGTAAAAAAAGGTACGACAATATTACAAGCTGCAAAACAAGCAGGGATAGATATTCCAACATTATGTTATTTAAAAGACATAAATGAAGTTGGAGAGTGCAGGATGTGCATTGTTGAAATTGAAGGAAGAAGAGGCTTTACAACATCTTGTATTCAAAAAGCAGAAGAAGGGATGATCGTACATACAAATACACCAGAAGTATTAGAAGCAAGGAGAGTTGTATTAGATTTAATTATTTCCAACCATAAAATTGATTGTTTGAAATGTATCCGTTCAGAAAACTGTGAATTACAATCATTAGCAAGAAAATTTAACATTTTAGATGTTGAATTTCCAGGAGAAATGGTAGAGCATGAGATAGATGATGATTCTCCTTCAATAGTGCGAGACTTCAATAAATGTATTCTTTGTAGAAGATGTGTAGCAACTTGCAAAAATGTACAAGGTATTGGAGCACTTGCTTGTGTCAATAGAGGATTTGAATCTAGTGTTTCTACTGTGGGAAATAATAGCTTAAATGATGTGAATTGTACATTTTGTGGCCAATGTATTCAAAGTTGTCCAACAGGTGCATTACATGAAAAAGAAACAATCAATGAAGTATGGGAAAAGCTAAAAGACAATGATACATATGTTGTAGTACAAACAGCACCTGCAGTTAGAGTAGCATTAGGTGAAGAATTTGAAATGAAAATAGGTACAAATGTAACAGGTAAAATGGTAACAGCATTAAAAAGAATTGGATTTGACAAAGTATTTGATACAAACACAGGTGCAGATTTCACTATAATGGAAGAAGCCAATGAATTTATTGAAAGATTTAAAGAAAATGATAATATTCCAATGATTACATCATGTTCTCCAGGATGGGTAAAATATATAGAAATGAATTATCCAGAATTATTGCCACATTTATCAACTTGCAAATCACCTCATCAAATGTTTGGAGCATTGATAAAATCATATTTTGCTAAAAAAGAGGGAATAGACCCAAGTAAAATATATGTAGTTTCAGTTATGCCTTGTATTGCAAAAAAATTTGAGAGACAAAGACCAGAAATGAAGGTAAATGGCCTTGCTGATGTTGATAATGTAATTACAACAAGAGAGCTTGCTAGGATGATAAAACAAGCAAATATTGATTTTACAAAATTAGAAGATACAGCATTTGATAATCCTATGGGAGAGGCAACAGGAGCAGGAGCAATTTTTGGAGTAACAGGAGGAGTAATGGAAGCAGCTTTAAGAACAGCACAAGACATATTAACAGGAAAAGATTTAGAAAAAATTGATTTTCAACAGGTTCGTGGTACAGAAGGTATAAAAAAGGCAACTATTACTATTGATGGAAAAGAAATAAAAGTTGTTGCAGCAAGTGGACTATCAAATGCTAGAACAATATTAGAAGAAATTAAATCAGGAAAAGCAGATTATCAATTTGTTGAAATAATGGCTTGCCCAGGTGGCTGCATTATGGGTGGAGGGCAACCAATTAAAAGCGCAAAAATTCGCAGTGAAGTTGATGTGAAAAAATTAAGAGCAGATGCATTATATGATATTGATGAAAAAAGTCATATAAGGAAATCACATGAAAATCCAATTTTGAAAACAATATATGCAGAATACTTAGAAAAGCCAGGTAGTTACAGAGCTCATAAATTATTACATACATCATATAAAGAAAGGGAAAAATATAAAATTTAAAGGAGGAATTTATATGGAACCAATAGTGTTAAATAATTCACTAATTAAACACAAATTAGCGGTTATTAGAAACAAAAACACAGGTACAAAAGAATTTAGAGAGATTATAGGAGAAATTGCAACTTTACTATGTTATGAAGCTATGAAAGATGCAAAACTAAGTACAGTAAAAATAGAAACACCAATCTGTGAAATGGAAGCTGAAATGCTAGATGAAAATCAATATGCATTTGTACCAATATTAAGAGCAGGAACAGGGATGTTAGATGGACTAATAAATGTTATTCCAAATGCAAAAATAGGCCATATTGGACTATATAGAAATGAAGAAACACTAAAACCTGTAAAATATTATTATAAAATGCCAAAAGATATTCAAAATAGGGAAGTAATAGTATTAGATCCTATGCTTGCAACAGGCGGTTCTGCTGTAGATGCAATAACTATGCTAAAAGAAGATGGTGTAAAGCACATTAAATTTTTATCAATTATATCTGCTCCAGAAGGAATAAAGAAATTAGCTGAAGTTCATCCAGATGTACAATTATATACTGCATGTATTGATAAATCACTAAATGATGTGGGATATATTGTTCCTGGATTGGGAGACGCAGGAGATAGAATATTTGGAACAAAATAATAAATAAAGACATGTATTGTAGAAAATTTACAGCACATGTCTTTTTAAAAACTATAATTAGTTATTGCAGTTTTGATTATTGTTTTGATTTCCGTTGTTATTATTGCTGTTATTTTTATTATTTTTGTTATTCTTGTTGTTTTTGTTTTCTGACATATGAAAGCACCTCCATTTCATTATCTAAATTTAGTATGTCAACATTTTGAAAAAATATACATAAAATAGATTGAAAAAACAGCAAATACGTGATATTATATACTATGTAAATCTAAACTTTAGAAGGGACTGAGAAAAAATGCAACAAAAAAATGAAAAGTTAGAAGAATTTAACAATTTTATTAGATTTCGAAAAGTAGCTGTTATTGGACTAGGTGTTAGTAATATCCCATTATTAGATTACTTATATCAAAAACAGGCAATGGTTACTGTGTTTGACAATCGTGAAATAGACAATATACCAACAGATATTATGAATAAAATAACAAATTACAGATTTAACTATTCATTTGGAGAAAACGCATTAGAAAAACTACAAAATTTTGCTGTCATTTTCCGTTCTCCTAGTTGTTTGCCTACTAAAATAGAGCTTGATAGAGAAGCAAAAAATGGGGCAATAATTACAACAGAGATTGAATTATTTATGAAAATGTGTCCTGCAAAAATAATAGGAGTTACAGGTAGTGATGGAAAAACAACGACAACAAGTTTAATTCATGCAATTTTACAAAATGCTGGATATAATACATTTTTAGGGGGAAATATAGGAACACCTCTATTTACCAAATTACCTGAAATAACTAAAGATGATATAGTTGTTTTAGAATTAAGCAGTTTTCAATTGATGGGGATGGATATTAGTCCTGATATTGCGGTTATTACTAATATAACACCAAATCATTTAAATATACATAAAGATTATGAAGAATATATAGATGCTAAGAAAAATATTTTTAAATATCAAGATGAAAAAGGAATTTTAGTATTAAATTATGACAATGAAATAACGAGAAATTGTAGTAATGAAGCAAATGGAAAAGTAATATTTTTTAGTAGTAATTATAAATTAGAAAATGGGTATATTATTGATGAAAATGTAATAAAAGTTTGTCAAGATAAAATTAGAAAACATATCTTACATACTGATGAAGTAATTTTAAGAGGAAAACACAATTATGAAAATATTGCTACTGCACTTGCAGCAACTGAAAGTTTGGTAAATTTAGAATCAGCTATAGAAACAATAAAAGACTTTGCTCCAGTGGCACATAGAATTGAATTTGTTAGAGAAACTTCAGGAATACAATGGTATAATGATTCTAGTAGTTCTTCACCTACAAGAACTATTGCAGGAATATATGCATTTGAAAAAGAACCAATTGTCTTAATTGCTGGAGGATATGATAAAAACTTAGATTACACAGCCTTAGCAAAACCAATACTTGAAAAAGTAAGTACTTTAATTTTAATGGGGCAAACATCTGGAAAAATTTTTGAAGCAGTAAAACAAGAGATGGAAAATGAAAATAAAAATATTCCAATTTATTTTGCAAATGATTTAGATCAAGCAATTTCGTTAGCTAATAAATATGCAAGATCAGGGGATGTAGTATTATTTTCACCTGCGAGTGCAAGTTTTGATATGTTCAAAAATGCAGTCGAGAGAGGAGAAAAATTCAAAGAAAAAGTAAATAAATTATAAGAAGCAAAGTTTTTGCTTCTTTTTTAGTTCTAAACAAGACAACCTTAGAATAATATATAACATAATTAAGTTAAGGAGGCAATAATATGACAATAGAAGAAAGAAAAACTATAAATACAAATATTATTCAAAACATAATTTTAGAAAATAGGGAGAAGTTAACTATATCTGGAGTCAATGATGTCTTAAGTTTTGATGACCAGGTTGTTGTTCTTGAAACAGAATTAGGGTTACTAACAGTAAAAGGAGAAAATATTAGAGTAAATAAATTGAGTATTGATACATCTGAAGTAATTTTAGAAGGAGAGATTTCATATATTGCATATAGTGATAAAAATCAAGAAAAAGCAAAAAATACAAGTTTGATTAGCAAAATTTTTAAATAGACGGAGGAAAAAATGATTACAAATCAAGCATATACATTTATAATTTTTATTTTCATAGGGATGATTATAGGCATTTTATTTGATTTTTTTAGAATATTAAGAAAAACAATAAAAACAAAAGATGCTGTAACATATATAGAAGATATCCTGTTTTGTATATTAACAGGTATTATTTTGATATATTCAATATTTACTTTTAATAGTGGAGAAATCAGAATATATTTATTTATAGGCTTACTATTTGGTATTATAATTTATATGCTAAGTATCAGCAAATATTTTGTAAAGATTAATGTATTTTTAATTAATCAAATAATTTCGATTACAAAAAAGATTATAAAGATATTTAATATACCTATAAAATTCATAAAAAGAAGCATAAATAAGCTATCTAAACCAATTTCATTTGTTATAATAAATGTGAGAAAAAGTTTGTCAAAAATTCAAATAAAATCACATTACTTGAAAAAAAATCAACAAATTGATAAAAAAATGTCATAAAATAGAAGGATTTTTGATAAAAAAATAGAATAATATATATGTAGAAATTTGAAAAATGGAGAGAAGGATACTGATGAAAAAAGGGATTCTTAAGTGGATATTTATAGGTGCAGTTCTTCTATATGCAATATTTACTTTTGCTAATCAACAAAAAACATTAGATCAATATGCAAAAAATACTGAAGAATTAGAATCACAAATAAAAGAACAGAAGGAATATCAGCAAGAGCTTGCAAAGAAAAAAGAAGATATTACATCTGAAGAATATATTGAAGATATAGCTAGAGAAAAGTTAGATATGTACTTACCTAATGAGAAAGTTTATATAGATACAGGATTTTAAAATGTTCAAATGTTTGATTTATATCAATAATTTGAATATTTTTTTGTTAAAAAATGGAAAATCTATTCCTTTTTTGATAAAAATATGATATACTATATATCGTAAAAAGGAGGTAGTTATGCTAGATTTAGAACAGATGACACTATCAGATTTAAAAATATTAGCTAAAGAAAACAATATTAAAAATATCTCAAAATTAAAAAAAGAAGAGCTAATAGAAATTTTAAAACAGGTAGTAAAACTCGAAGAAAATCCTATTGAAGAAGAAAAAATAAATCAGACACAATATGATGAAAATGGAGAGCCTATTGTAGACTATAAACTAACTAATGAAGGAGACCAAATTGTAGAAGGAATTTTAGATATTCTACCAGATGGTTATGGATTTCTTAGAGGTGAAAATTATTTATCAACACCAAAAGATGTATATATTTCAATGATTCAAATAAAAAGGTTCCATTTAGATACAGGTGATGTAATAAAAGGAATTTCTAGATTTCGTGAAGGTGAAAAATTCCCATCTTTGATTTTTGTTGGAGAAGTAAATGGAGAACATCCTGAAAAAGCAGCAAAAAGAAAAAGATTTGACGAACTAACACCAATTTATCCAGAACAAAAATTAAAATTAGAAACAGTCCCAAATGAATATGCTATGAGAATTATAGACCTTATTAGTCCAATAGGAAAAGGCCAAAGGGGGATGATTGTTGCTCAGCCAAAAGTAGGAAAGACAACATTATTAAAGAAAATTGCAAATAGTATTACTACTAATAATCCAGAAGTGGAATTAATAGTTCTTTTAATTGACGAAAGACCAGAGGAAGTAACAGATATGAAACGTTCTATAAAGGGGCAAGTTATTTATTCAACATTTGATGAATTACCAGACCATCATGTCAAAGTTGCTGAAATGGTATTAGAACGTGCAAAAAGAATTGTAGAACATGGAAAAGATGTTGTAATACTATTAGATAGTATTACAAGATTGGCAAGAGCATATAACTTAGTTATTCCTTCTTCAGGAAGAACATTATCTGGAGGTATTGATCCAGCAGCTTTACATAAACCAAAGAAATTTTTTGGAGCAGCAAGAAATATTGAATTTGGAGGAAGCTTAACAATACTTGCAACAGCTTTAGTAGATACAGGAAGTAGGATGGATGATGTTATTTTTGAAGAGTTCAAGGGTACAGGAAATATGGAAGTTCACTTAGATAGAAAACTATCAGAAAAACGTATTTTTCCAGCTATTGATATAAACAAGTCTGGAACAAGGCGTGAAGAGTTATTATTAACACCAAAAGAGAAAGAAACTGTATTTGCATTAAGAAAAGCTATGAACAGTTTACCTGTAGCTGAAGTAACAGAACAAGTAATTAAAAAGATGACTGAAACAAAGACTAATGACGAATTTATTGACAAAATGGAATTGTATTTGAAATTATATAAATAAAATTGAAAATGAGAGCTAAAAGCTCTCTTTGTTTCAAATAGGGGAGATAGGAATTATTTATATATTTTAAATTTCATATAATTGTGCTATAATAAAATAGTAAAGATTATAATGATGAGGTATTGAAAATGATTAGAGAAAATTTAATGGAAACACTTCATGAAATGGAAGAAGTAACAAAACTCTTTAAATTAAAGCCTTTTGATATCTATATAATTGGTGGTAGTGCTTGTATACTTGGAGAATATACAACTAGGGCAACCTTAGACATAGATTTTGTTGATTTAGGATATTCAGCTCAATATGGCAAAGTATTTACACTTTTAAAAGATTATGATATGCTAGAATACCAAAGTACAATTTTATCTCCGAGATATATGGAAAGGGCAGAAAAATTAGAAGAATTTAAGTATATAAACGTATATATTCTATCAAAAGAAGATATTGCTATAAGTAAAATAATTAGATTAGCACAAAAAGATATTGAAGACTTAGACGAAATTATACCAACATGTAATAAAGAAAAACTAAATACAATAATAGACGAGATTTTAAATAGAACTGATTTATTTGAAAGTAAAAAATCTGAGTTTGAAAGAAAATTAAAAATCTTTAGGGAGAAATATAATGTATAGAATATTTTGCGAAAGCTACAAAAATTATATGAAATTGTTTGATAAAAATAATTATCGATTTCAAATTGCTAATGATTTTGAATTATTAGTTGATATGGGGAAGTATGAGGAAGAAAAAGCAAAACAAAGTCAAAAATACAAAAAAATTTCTGATTTAATAAATTATATTAAGGAAAATATAAAAAGATTTCCAAGACTAAAAGCATTTTTATGGACATTACAATCAAGAAATATCGATGTAAAAAAATTTGATGTAGCAAAAGAAGAAGATTTAGAAGAACAAGCAAAACTTATAAATTCATTTATAAAATTAGCATATTGGTATTAGAAGACAAAGATATTATAAACTAATTAATTTTATAGGGAAGATATATTATAAAAAAGGAGAAATATAGTCAAATGGTAGGAATATTCTTTGTAGTAGATAATATTCTTTTAATACATCAATGCAGTCTAGATGAGGCAGAAAAGTATGGAGATTTTCTAAATTATCCTAAAAGTCATATGGAGATATGGGATAGATATTACTATTCTAAATATAAAGTTGATTTTGACTATTACCCAAGAGGTAGAGTAATATATAATATAGTTGAAAACACATATTATATATACTATGATAAGTGTTTAGAGAAAATCATAAAAAGACTTAATATTGTTCATGAAAATGAAAATAAAAAATACTTACATGACTTTCACTACAAATGCAGTAAATGCAACAAGCATTATGCAGAGTAGGGGGGATAGACAAGCTAAGAATAGAGAAGATGTAAATATGAAAAAATATTCTTTCTATTTAATAGCAGAACAGTAAATAAGGAAATTTAAGATTTAATATAAAATGAGAATAAAAATTAATGAGATTAAAAACTAATTAGAAACTACTTTAAAAACCTATAGGAATAGCAGCATAGAAGAGTAGAGGATATGTATAAAAAGTAATAAAAAAAGAGATATACAACATTGCACAAAATCAAAGTTTTGTGCAAAAAGGAGTAGGGCTTCAAACATATACCTATTTTAGACAATAAACTATATTACTTTTATTTTAAATCGCTTTATAATCGATTCTCGTAAGTCTTTATTTTCAATGATTTCAACAATTTTTATATTTATCATATTTTTATACAAATATTTCTGTATTATTTTTTCACTTTTTAATTTTTGTATTATATTATTTTCATTTTTTATCCAAAACCTCCAAAATCGCCATTTTCTAAATATAGCCTTATTTTTTAGACAACAAACTTATATTACTTTAAAATAAAAACGGCTTAAAATCGATTCTCGTGCGTCTTTTTTTTAGCCATTTTTAGAGGTTTTTATAAATTGCTGAAATTCCAGTATTTTTATGATATTTTTTAGATCATCATAATAAAATGATATTTAGAATTATAATTTAAGTAATGTAAACTTGTTTAATAAAATATAAAAACGGCTTAAAATCGATTTTAAGACGCTAAAAAACTATAATCTTATATAGATTATAGACATATTTAAAAAACATATAATTATAATGTAAAAATTTATAAACTTATCTAAAACTTAAAAAATTTCCCAAACAACAAATGTTCGGTTTTTTATAAAATTATACAAACAAATTTGAAATCAAAAATTTTAAATTTTTATAAATTCAGATTTTTAAATTTTATAATTATATTTTTTTATTATTTAATTATTTTATTTAATAATATTTTTATAATTTGAATTTTAAAAAATTTTTTAAAATTTATTTTTTTATATTTTCAAAATTTTGAAAATTAGCTCTCTCTCCTACCCTAGCGTTTTTCAGCTTTTTTATTTTTTAATTATGCAAATTATTGTAATTTAGCAAAGTGTACGTGCTGTTATAATTGTATAGCTATATGAGTTAATAGTTATGATTATATTTTCAATCTCACAATACCAATTTTTTCCTTGTTTATATATATTACAATTTTTATCTAAAACTTTATTTTTACAATATTCTACTACATCATTTGTATCTAATTTTAGATTTTTTTTAATTCTATCAATACCCATTTCAGTAGTATGAATTTTATCAATATTTGATAATAATATTTCTTTATTCATATAATTTAAACCTCTTTACTTTTTTATTGGTAAGCCTTTACAAGTTTCAATAACAATTTCTTTTAATAATTCTTTATTATCTACATCATCAACTAAATACATAGGCTTTGCTGTTTCGTAAGGTGTCTGTTCATTCATATTATACTTTTTATTTGTATCAACTATTTTAACAAGTAATCTATTATCATAAATTCCACCAAATAAAACACTATTATAATATAATAAAAATTCTCCCAT
>CANRML010000028.1 GCA_947631725.1 uncultured Clostridia bacterium | reverse complement strand
TGTGTTGTTGTTGATAGAATGCAAGGTGGAAGTGAAAAAATAGAAGCTGAAGGTGTAAAAGCTTTTTCTTTAGTAAATGTTGATTCTAGCTTATTTAATAAAGCTTTAGATATGGGAATTATAAATCAAAATCAAGTAGATATGTTAAATGGCTTTTATGCAAATCCAGATGAAACTATGAAAAACTTTTTAATAGAACATCCTGAATTTTTAGAAAATTCTTTAAATGCTGACGAAAAAACAAGAAAAAGAGCTCAATTACTTATAGATGGAAATTTATATGGTTTAAATTAATTTATATAATGAAATCAAAAAAACACAGATATTTTTAAATATCTGTGTTGATTTTTTATTTTCCTGCGATATAATATCCTACTCCTCTTTTTGTAATTAAAATTTCTGGTGAAGAAGTATCTGCTTCTATTTTCTCTCTAATTCTTCTTACTGTAACATCTACTGTTCTAATGTCTCCATAGTATTCATATCCCCATACTTTCTCTAAAAGAGTTTCTCTTGTTACTACTTGACCTGGTTGTGATGCTAAAAATTTTAAAACTTCAAATTCTCTTAAAGTTAAGTCTATTACTTCTCCTCTTACTTTTGTTTCAAATTTATCTAAGTATAGTTCTAGGTCACCTACTACAATTTTATTATTTTTTTTCTGAGGTTCTTGTGCTTCTACTGAATTATTTTGCATATCTAACATTGTAGCATCAGCTTTTCTAATATTTGCTTTTACTCTAGCAACTAATTCTCTTACACTAAATGGCTTTGTAATATAGTCATCTGCTCCTAATTCTAGTCCTACTATTTTATCAACTTCTGCATCTTTTGCTGTTAGAATAATAATTGGTATATTACATGAGTTTTTTACTCTTTTACATACAGTTAGTCCATCTAATTTAGGCAACATTATATCTAACATAATTAAATCTGGCTTTTCTTGTAAAGCCATTTCTAATCCTGTTTGTCCATCTTTTGCCTCTAATATACGATATCCTTCCTTTAGTAAATTAAATTTTAATACGTCTATGATTGTTTGCTCATCATCTACGATTAATACTGTTTTTACATCTTTTACATCTTCCACAAAAATTCCGCCTTTCGTTGGTTGATTTTTATTTCAATTATAGTTATATCACATTTATTTATTTAATACAAGTATTTTTTTTCAAGTTCTAAAAATTACCTTTTTCATTTATTCTATACTTAATTTTCCATTGCATATAGCACATCTATATTTTTGTATAAAATTTTTGCAAATTCTATTTCTATAAAATATTTGACCACAGTTTTTGCATTGTATTTTATATTTATATGTTAGCTTTTCTTGATATTCTATATTACTTTTCCCATAGTCATCCTTTTTATTCCCTACTGTTTTTATATTATAACCTAATTTATCATTAATATATCTGGCATATTGTTTAAAATCATTGCCATGATTGTTACAGTTTGGTATACAATGAATTAATTCGTGAATTATTGTATTTTTTATAATGTCTTCATTTAACTGCATAACCCATGTGCTAATTTCTATCTTATGTTTTTTGTATTTTGCATATTTTATAACTTTTTTTCTTCCTCTTTTTTCAACATATCTTGTAGTTACATCTGGGTCTTCTTGTTTACACACTCCATATCTTTTTTGACTTCTATTAGATAATGCTATTTCAATTGTTCCAATTTTAGTTTCATCTTGGAAATCAATTCCTATTTGTTTTAGTTCTTGTAGACATTTAAAATATATTTTTTGTAACTGCTCTTCCATTTCTTCTCCCTTTATTTTTTTAGTCTATCAAAAAAAATATAAAAACGCAAGTTAGATTATTTAATTTTTAATATTTTTATGATATACTAACTTTGTTGGAGGTGTTATCATGAATAAATATATGGAAAAAGCTTCTTCTCTTGCAATGCGTGGTATAGAAGAAAAGCAAGGTGGTCCTTTTGGTGCAGTTATTATAGATAATAATGGAAATATTGTTGGTGAAGGAAATAATCGTGTACTAAAAAATCTGGACCCTACTGCACATGCTGAAATTGTTGCAATTCGAGATGCTTGTCAAAATTTACATACAAATGATTTATCTGGTTGTACATTATATACAACTTGTGAGCCTTGCCCTATGTGTCTTTCTGCTATTGTATGGTCTAATATAAAGACATATTATTTTGGATGTACTAGAAAAGATGCAGGTAATATTGGATTTAGAGATGATTTACTATATGAGTATTTAGAAGATTCCTCAAAACATACAGACTTAATAAAGGCTATTCCTCTTGACAGAGAAAATTGTCTTTCTATTTTTAAAAAATATGTAGATAATAATGGTGTAATATATTAAAAAGGGCGGAATTTTCCGTCCTTTTAATAATATTTTTTGTAACAAACATACAAAGCTATAGCCATTACAATATCTGTAATAATTGAAAAAATATCCCAAGCAAGTACATCAGCAATTAAAGTAATTATTAGCATATATTTGGCAAAACAGTAGTACTTGTCTTTCCGCTGTTTTACAAAATAGTTATATAATGCTAATATTCCAAATACCATTGATACTATTTTTATTATCTTATATGAAATAAAACTAATCAATGTATTGCTTGATATAAAAATTGCTACGAATATTCCAGCAATGACTACTACGATATTTTTTGTGTTTTCTCTTGTCATGTCTATACTCCTTCTAATCCAATTTTGGACATTTGAATATTTTACTGCTGGTTACTACAACATTTTATCATATATGCTTAAAATTTTCAAATTTACATTACAACTACAACATTTACAACCCCACTATTTTCTTCTAATCTAACTACATCTTTTACTTCTACATCATTAACTGTAATTTTAGAAATCCCTGTATTTTTTCCATTTGGATTTTCTACTATGATATTATATAAAGTATTTTTCCATTTATATCTGACACTATATGTGCGCCACTCTTTTGGAATACAAGGTTTTATTGTCAATATATCATTTTGTACATTTAGTCCTAAAATATATTCTATTCCAGCTTTATAATACCAACTAGAAGATCCTGTATACCAAGTCCAGCCTCCTCTTCCTGCTAAATTACTTGCTCCATAAATATCTGCTGGTATTACATATGGTTCAACTTTATATTTTTTTGACATTTCTTTAGTTCTACTATGCTCAATAGGATTTATCATTTTATATAATTCAACTGCTTTATCTCCAAAACCTAATAATGCTTCTGCAATAATTACCCAGACTGCTGCATGTGTGTATTGTCCTCCATTTTCTCTAACACCGTGGTAGATATGCTTTTATATATCCAGGCTCTAATTTTCCTTTTTCAAATGGTGGATCTAATAGTTTTATAATACCATTTTCTCTATCTACTAAATGATTTTCTAAACTTTCTAAAGAAATATATTTTTTATCATTATCTCCTGCCTCTGAAATTGTTGCCCAGCTTTGTGCAATACTATCAATTCTGCATTCTTCATTTTCCATACTTCCTAAAATCTTACCATCATCTGTATATGCTCTTTTATACCATCTACCATCCCATCCATTAGTATTAAGTGATTTCTTTAAGTTCTGTTTTATTTTTTCATATTTCTCTACATATTCTATATCTCCTCTTTTTTGCATAATTGGATTAAATTTATTTAAAATGCTGTATAAGAAAAATCCTAGCCATACACTTTCTCCTTTTCCTTTATTTCCGACTTTATTCATCCCATCATTCCAGTCTCCAGAGCCTATTTTTGGTAATCCATTTTCTCCAAACACTAAGCTTTTTTCAATTGCTTTTATACAATGTTCATAAATTGTTCCTGCTTTTTCTCCCTCTCTATATTCATCATATTTTTCATCTTCTCCTTCTTGCAATATCTCACCTTTTAAATATGGTGTTTGAATTTCTAAAATTTCTTCGTCGCCTGTAAAGGCAATATATTCTAGAGTAACATACACAAGCCATAATAAATCATCTGAAAATCTAGTTCTAATTCCTCTTCCAGTTTCTTCATGCCACCAATGTTCAACATCCCCTTCTTCAAATTGATGCTTGCTATGTTTTAAAATTTGATTTTTTAAATATTGTGGATCAATATATTTTAATCCTATTGTATCTTGTAATTGATCTCTAAAGCCAAAAGCTCCACCTGATTGATAATATCCTGTTTTTGCTATTAGTCTACTTGTAATTGTTTGATAAACTACCCATCCATTTAGTAATATATTTATAGATTCAATTGGAGTAGATACTTGAAGTTTTTCTAATTTTCCTCTCCAATCAGTTTTTACTCGTTCTAATTCTTGCTTACAATTTTGAATTTTACTATATTTATAGCTATTATTTTTGCTATCTAGTACATTTTCTTCTGTTCCTAATAATATAGTAATTTCTTTTTCTCCAAAGCTCTCTACCTCTACTTCAATTTCATATGCAATGCAACTACTACCTCCTAAACTATTTTCATTATTAAGAATTGCTTTTTTTATTCCATCTGGATTTGATATTCCTCCTTGTCCAAGAAAGAAATTCTTATCTCCTGTATATGATTTTATTTGTTCACTACTTGAAACATACATCACATTTGAAAATTCACTATTATATAGATTTTGTGCTAAAATTGTATTACTATTTTTATCAAATTGTAAGTTTATATATTCTGAAATTTTTTGTTCATCTTCTCCTAAAACTGGTTTTGTATAATAATAGATTTTTAATTTTTTTCTATTTGGTGTTGTGTTTTTTAGTGTAAGAATTTGTATCTTGATACTATCTTCTTTTGGAACAAAAACTTGTAGTTCTTGCTCTAATCCATCACTTTTGTGTTTATAAATACAATACCCAAAACCATATATTACATTATAGTAATTGTTATCTGGCATAGGGTTTAGACCTAATGACCACGCTTTTTTTGTCTCCATGTCTTTTAAATAAATTACTTCTGATGGAATATCATAATTTGGCATATTTGCCCAAGATGTGATTCTATTTAATCTACTATTTTTATACCAAGTATATCCACCCATGTTTTCTGTAACTAGTGTTCCAAACTTTTCATTTGCCATTATATGAGACCATACAGTTGGCAATCTATTTTCTTTATTAATTCTGATAATATATTCTCTTCCATCACTTGAAAATGCTCCATATTCATTGTTATATTTTAAGTCTATCATTTCTTTTAATATATCATTATCTATTTCATTTTCTTCTACAGCTATTGGAGATTGTTCTTCATCATCAATCATTTTATTTTTGTCAAGATAGTCTTCTTCTATTTCGTTCATAGCATTTTTTATACTACCTTTATCACTATCAATAATAACAGTTGCTACAAATGTTAATAATTCCATATCTTTTTTTGTTATTTCATTTTTATTTAATTCAAAAATCCCGCCTCTTACGTTTTTTAGATATGCCATGTTTAAATTAAAGATAAGGTTTTCAATTTCTTCTCTTACATAGTTTTGATAACTATGTTTTTCTTCATCAATTAAAACTAATTCTACTTGTATTTTCTTTACCCTAAAAAATTCATATGCTTTAAGCATTTCTTTTACACAATCTATATCATTTGTATTGTGTATTTTAACTAGTATAATTGGTAAATCTCCTGATATTCCATATTTCCATAGTTCACTTTGTTTATATATTTGTTTTGGTAGATTTTTTAAATTAGTTTTTTTACATGGATTTGCAAAAAGGACATATGAAAGTATCTTTTGATATTGCTCCATTTGAGGCGCTTTGATACGCAAATATCTACTTTGTGCCTCTATTTTAGCTTTTGATATTTCAAAAGCTTTTTCAACCGCTTCCTTCGTTTTATATTTTTTAATATTTTCTAACAATAATTCCTTATTTTCTCCTACAGATAAAATTAAATTTAATTCTATTTTATCTTGTGGTTTTAACTTTATTGTTCTTTTTAATGCAATCATCCCTTCTGTAACTAGTCCCATCTTTTGTGATAGTGGTGTTGAATTTTGTATCATTTCAGGTATTTTTATATTTCCTCTACCTGAAAATTTTTCTTTATCAATTTCATATTCTAGTTTACCAACAGTTTCACTATCTTTACTTAGTAGACTTGTTACTAAATATATTTCATTTTCGCCTTCTTCTCTTTTCTTTCTTTTGATAATTATACTATTGGTTTGTTCATCATAATCAAAGACTAAAAATAAATTATTAAATACAGGATGTGCATCATCTTGTGCTTTCCTTGAAAGTATTGGTTCAAAATATGCATTTACTTCTAGTACTTCTTCTTCTAATCCTCTATTTTCTAATGTTAATCTTCTAATTTCTGTAACATCATCTGGACTAATTATGGTCTCTATTTTTGTACTTATATTGTCTTGCTCCATTTCTTGTTCTATCTTATCTGGCATAAAACTTACTTTATATCCATTTTCTTGAGTTTGTTTAAGTGAGCTCCATATATTTTTAGTCCTTATATTTTTAATTGCAAAGAAAATTCCTTGTGGATAATCATTTGTCTTTTTATATCTATTTATATAAATATCTTTGTATTTACTAAATCCTTCTCCTTTTTGATTCATGGCAATTACATAATCATCATCTGATATTACATTACCTCTAATAAGTCTATTATCTAATTTTGTGTATGTTACTACACTATAGTCTTCATAATCTGTATATACTGGCTTTTCAACTTTTTCTTTAGTTTCTTTTGTGATAATTGCTGTTTCTGGCATAGTTTCTTGTAAAAGTATTGCTGTACTTGCTATTTCAGGATTTTGCATAAATCTTTTTTGTAAAATATTATTATTTATCAAATTATTTATTGATAATAAAATTAGTGCTTGATGATGAGCCATATATGTTTTTACAAGTCCTGATTTATTTCCTTTATTCATCCTATCTGGTGTAAAGTCTATTGATTCATAAAAGCCATATTTTCCATACATCCCATAGTTTTCAAGTTGTTTCAAATTTTTGATTACTTTTTTTGGTACATCTGTAATTGCTAAAACACTTCCATATGTTGCAACTACCATTTCATCTGCTAATCCTCTTTTTAGTCCTAGCCACGGAATTCCAAATGCTTTATATTGATAGTTTCCTTGAAGGTCTTTTACATTAAATGCTGCTTCTGTTATTCCCCAAGGTATTTGCAGTTCTTTAGTATATTCTAACTGACTTTTTATCATAAATTTACATGATTCATCTAAAAGACTTCCCTCATATTTAGGTATATTTATATTTGGCATTAGATATTCAAAAGAGGTTCCTGACCATGAAATAAGCCCTTTACTTCTTCCAAGTGTAGTCAATGTTCTACTTAGCTTAGTCCAATGTTTTGAAGGAATATCTCTTTTACTTATAGCAATAAAACTAGCTTGTCTTGCCTCAGATGCTAATAAGTCATAATATGAATCTGTTAGTTTATTTTCCTCAATATTATATCCAATAGAAAAAATCTGATGTTCTTTATTATATAGCAAAGAAAAATCAGCTTCCTTGATTGCCGTATCTATATATGAAATCATATTTTGTATTTTAGAATCTGGCTGTTTTTCATAAATATTTTCCAAAAATGCTTTTGTAGTATATAAATAACCCACAAAATTACCGCTGTCTACTGTTGATATATATCTTGGACTCAATGGTTTTTTTGTTTTTATTTCATACCAATTATATAAATGTCCGTTCCACTTTTCTAGCTTTTCTATAGTTTTTATTATATTATCTAATAAGTCAATTGCCTTTTCTAGTGAAATAAACTGTAAATCATAACTTGAAATAACTGCTAATAGTGATAATCCAATATTAGTTGAAGATGTTCTACCAACTATTTTTTGTTTTCTATCTTCTTGATAATTATCAGTTATGAGATAATTATTTTCTGGTATTAAATAGCTTTCAAAATATTTCCAAGTACGTTTTGCAATTTCTAATAAATAATTACTTTCTTCTGTAGTTATAACATCTTTTGCAGGTTTTGATGTTATTTCTTTACTAATTACTTGCATAATATATGGAGTTATAACCCATAAAGTTCCAAGCAATAGTCCTATTATATTATTAGGGAAGCATAAAAATATTATAATTATTCCTAAAATACAATTTACTATCATTTGTCTATAATATGATATAATATCTGTTTTAGCTTGTTTTTCTGCTTCTTCTGAAGTTGTCCATTCTAGTAAATGCATTTTTGTTACTTTTTTCCTATAAATTGTTTGACAAATTGATTTTAATTCAACATATGCTTTATATGGTAAACATCCTAAAGTTAATATAGCCCTAATTAATATTCCTTTTATTCCTGTGATTTTTTGTGTATATGTTTTTAGTTTTTGTTCTCCTTCTTTTTTGAATATCAATTTATTGAGTAGTTCTAATATTTGTGAAATTATAACTGGTAATATAAAAAATAATGTTAATACTTTTATTTTAATTGTTGCAAATATGCCAATAATTATTGATATATCAAATATGCTTCTTCTTAAGTTGTCGAAAATTTTATATTTTGACAGTAAATTTAGCTTATCACTTTTTAGCCAATCAGAAATCTGCCAGTCTCCTCTTATCCACCTTGAAAGTCTATTCATAAAGCTTAAATATTTTGTTGGATATCCATCCATTAACAATACATCTGATACAAGTCCACATCTTAAATAACATCCTTCTAATAAATCATGGCTTAATACTGTATTTTCTGGTATTTCTTTTTTTAATACTTTTGAAAAAACTTCTAAATCATAAATGCCTTTCCCTGTAAATATTCCTTCTTTAAAATTATCTTGATAGATGTCTGATATTGCATTTGTATAACTATCAATACCACCTGCTCCTGCAAATATTTTAGTAAAGTTTGTCTTCAAACTAATATCTAAATTTATGCCTACACGAGGTTGCATTATCCCATATCCTTCTACAACAACATTTTTTTCACTAATAACTGGTTTATTTAAAATATGTGACATAGCTCCTACAAGTTCAAATGCAGTGTTTAAAATAAGGTCTGTATCTGCATCTAATGTAATTACATATTTAATTTTTGGAATCTCTAATCCTTCTAAAGTATTATACAGAAAAGGGTTTTCAATATTCCCAAGTAAAAATTCATTAAATTGATTTAACATCCCTCTTTTTCTTTCCCATCCTAAGTAACTTTGTTCTTTTGGGTTCCATGTTCTTTTTCTATATAAAAAATGAAAAATAGGAAAATTGCTTTTATATTTTTGATTTAATATTTCTACTTGTTTTTTTCCTTCCTCTATTACTTCTTTGTCATATGGCTCTTCCTTTTTGCTACTTTCAGAGCAGTCTCCAAGTAATGTAAAATATATATTAGGAGATTGATTTCCAACATAATATACTTCTAATTTGTGCATCAATTCTATTACTTTTTCTTTACTTTTTATAACTGTTGGTATAATAACCATTGTTGCTCTATTCTCTGGGATTCCATCTTGATAATCCATCTTTGGGATTAGTTTTGGCTTTACAGTTTTATTTAAAATATATTGAACAATTTGTATGCTTATCTCACTACAAGGAATAAAAAATAGTGCAAAAAAGATGATTTTAAAAATCCAATTTGCTTTTATAACTACTGTCATAATTAAAGAAAAAATAAAAGTTAATATAATAATTAGCGATATATATTGTTTTACTTTTATTTCTGGTTTTGTATATATTTTATTTTTATATTTTAGCTCTTGATATAAAGTAGCAATTCCTTCATCAATAAGATAATATCCTATATGAGCTTTTTTTCCCTCTCCTGTTTTTGCAATTTCCAATACTTTTTTTGCAATATATATTTCAGATATTTTTGTTTTTTTAGATATTTCTTTAATTTTATTTCTATAATATTCTTTTGTTCTATAGTCCATATATGGATAAGTATTAGTAGGATCTTGTTTTAAAATTTCTTCTACTCCATTGATTTTTTCAAAGATTTCTAAAAAATTTATTCTCTGCACTGTTTTTAAACTAGTTATACTATTTCCCATTTGTACTTTCTGAATAGCAATGTCAAAGTGTTCTTTTTGAATAACTTCATCAACAGTTAAACCTAATTTTTCTACAATTTCTTCTAAAATGTTTTGATAAACTATTCCTTTTTTTCCATATCGTTTTAAAATATATGACATATACTCTATAAAAGAATATTTCATATCTTCTCTATTTTGTCTATATCCAATATTAATCTTGCCTTTATTTTCAATAAGTGATTTTGCTATATTTTCTGCTTTACTTTTTTGTATTTGTGCATTTGCAATTTTTTCACAAATCACACGAATATTTTGGATAATAGCAATTTGAAGCATTATTCCAATGCTCCATATTTCATCCATACTTAATGTTTTATTTATTTGATAGCTTTTTAAATACTCTTCTAAATTTTCTTTTTCTATTTTATTTTCTGTATAGGCAACAATTTCTGATGCTAATACATACACTCTGCTAAATCCTGCATATTCACCATTTGTAAGTCCTACAAAATTTTTATATTTCTTTTTAGTTAGTTCTTTTTGTATTTGTTTTACTGTTTCTTCTATGATATAGAAATTATCTAATAACCACTCACCTGCTGGATGTATATTTATATGCTGTTTCAAGTGATTATTCAATAATTGATATACTTGTTTTATTACAATATAGTCTTCTAATAAATTAGGAATTGGATATGTGTCTTTATCTGATTTTTGTGTTGTGCTATGACTTGCTGCTATTTTCTCAAGATGTTTTTTTAATTGTTCTTTTTCTAAAAGAGTTCCATTGATTTTTAATCTTCTATTTTTTTTCAAAAAAATTCCACTCCTTGCAATTTTTGTTTACACATATTGTTTGCAAAAAGTGGTAATTTTATACTATTTTTTTACTATAAGTCTAGTTCTACTTCATTGTCTTGCATTTTTTCTTCTTGAATATCTGGAGTTAATGTTGCTGGTCCGTCTTTAGTATAGAATTTATTATTTTGTTCATCATAATAAAATCCTTTTTCTTCTATTTCTTTTGCCATTTGTTTAGATGTTACAGCATTTTTTTCTAGTCCAACTTCTAAGGCTAATAATTCATATATTTCATTTGCTAAATTTGCACCATCTCTTGTTTTTTCATTTGCAGAAATGTATTTATCTGTTATATGTTTATATTGCTCTTTATGAGTTTCTATAAGTTTCTTTTGTCCATCTGTTAATCTGTCTGATGTTATAAGTATCTTATCTACTGCTGTAACTTTTACATCTTTTATATTCTCTATTTCTTTTTCTGATTTATCTACTAAAAATGCTTTATAAAGTGTATACATATCCTTTATAAATTCATCTGTCGTTGTTTTGTCAGCTTTTTTAAATATCATCTCATCTAGATCAGGATATTTTTCATATAGTACTTTTATTTGATTTGATAAATACATACCCATATTTTCTTTATCTATATTTTTGAAACTTCTAAATGCAGTTTCAATTGAAGCATTTTGTTCGATTGTTTTCATATCTTTAACTTCATTTATTTCTTTTGTAGCTGGTATTCCTATTGCTAAAGTTCCAGCCATAATATAAGCTGCAATCTTTTTCCAGCTTCTTGATTTCTGCAAATTAGTTGTTTTTCCTCTTTCTTTAGCATCTTTTACAAAATCTACAATTTTATTATCTCTACTTTTGTATCTTACCATGTTTATCCCTCCCTCAGTATTTTTCTACACCTCTATTATATCATAAATTAGGCATATTTGCAAATTTATGACATTTTGTGACATTTTTTTTATTTTTTCATATGATATACTAATAAACTTTTTTAGTTTATCAGAAAGGATGAAAAAAATGGAAATGGAAAATAATAAACCTTGCTGTCCTGATTTAGATGTTGATGGCGTTATTTCAGGAGGAAAACAATTTGATGTTGATATAATGTTACCAGAAGATAATCGTGATGTAATTTATGGTGTAATAAAAAACTGTTTTAAAGAGCCTGTATGTGATGCTGTTGTAAAATTAGTAGAAGTTGTTTATGATTGCGGTAAAGAAGAAAGAAGACCTATTGGCCATACTTTTACGGATAAAGAAGGAGAATTTGTCTTTGGTCCTCTTTGTCCTGGTAAAAAATATGCTATTCAAATTTGGGCAAATGCTACAAAGAAAATAAAAATATGTGCAAAATGTTTTCATGAAGGTTCTTGCCTAAAAGGCGAAAAGAAAGAAAAATGTGATTGTTTTATTGAAGATAAAAAACCAGAAAAACCTTGTAAAGATTAAAAGAAAGGCGGTAATGTTTGCACATTACCGCCCTCTAGAAGTCTACCACTTCTATCCCTTGGGGAGGGTTAGTTTTTGTTGCACTGTTAACGTGTTACTTTGAGACCTTCTTTTTTTTACATACAGCCAAAGAGTCTTTCAACCGTTATTTAGTTTTTTATTGGTATTTATAAAACTATTTAACTAGTCGGATCCCGCAGATGAAACACTGCTTTTTTTTGCATTGCCACATTTCCTCCTCATTTTATTTACTAGTCCTCTTTGGGATTAGCATATCCTATTATACTATCTTTTATCTTTTATGTCAATATATCTTTTTTATTTTACCAATTTCCTAATTTTTTCATCATTTGTTTTCCTTTTTTCATCATTGTTTTCTTATTTTTAGAAAACATATCGCTTTCTGCATACATCATTAACATTCCTGTAGCTAAAAGTCCACCAATAATTACACCTTTAGTAAATTTCATAATATCACTTTCCTTTCTATTTATATATTATCTTTATTTTTGTCAATTTTTTCTTTTTTATACTGTTTTATAATGGAATATATTTCATT
>CANRML010000027.1 GCA_947631725.1 uncultured Clostridia bacterium | reverse complement strand
TATTGATACTATTATGAAAATCAAAGGAATTGGTTTTACTATATATTTTAAGAATTTACTTGTATCCACTTTATATTCTGAAAACATTTGCATAAGTAATCTTGCTAAAACAATTGCCCCTATGATTGTAAACATAGTAATCTGTCTTCTTGATGAAAACATTAAATAACATAGTCCAGCTATAAAAAATAGATCTCTTAACTTTATTTTTGCTTTTGTAAATGTTAATACTGCTAAAAATATAATTATTATACATGTTGCTTCTGCATTTTCTGCTAATGTCATCGGTAAATGTTCATTTATATTACTTACTGTATTTCCCTTCATAGTTTTATATAAATAGGTATATGGTGCATCTCCTATTGGTGTTAGTAGTCCTGTAAATATGCATATTATCATTATTAAAATTAAAAATTTAACATTTTTATTATTTTCTATTCGTATCTTATATGGATTTTTTTGTGTCTTTCCTCTTTTTATTTTAATTCTTGATAGTTTTTCTTCTTGCTTTCCTTTCTTTTCTTGTAAAGCTTTAAGCTTTTCTTCATCTATTTTTTTGCCTTTTTCTTTATTTTTCTCTAATAGCTTAATTTTTTTATTTAAAATAAACATCTGTATTTTTTCTTGTATTATTATGTCTGCTATATTTGCAATTAGATATTCTGCTATATATGGCAAATATAAAACAAAATAAAATGGAAATACTGCCACATGCATATTGGCTATAATTATTGGTATTATTATTAAAGCAAGTGCATAATACCATTTCTTTTTTTCTAAGAATTGCTCTATAAAAAATATTGTCCAAATAAATAAAATAAATGTAACTAATTGTGCCCTTGCAGCAATATATGGTTTTAACACATACATTGCACCTATCGTGATTACAAAAGATACTACATCATTTTTTGATATTTTCTTTATTACTCCAAATAGTGATAATCCTAAAATACAAGATAATATACAAGTAGTAACATATATTCCTTGCCATCCAAAATTAGCATATATTGCATATGATATTAAATCATATAGCCAATGTGGATATGTATATGTTAATCCGTCATGCCAAGAAAATGGATCTTTCATATCTATTCCATATTTTTGTATATGCTCTCCTATTTTCACTGTATAATATGTATCATTTTGCAAAGTTACAGGTGTTATAGCAATTGAAAATATGACAATTAATGCAAGTGCTACTAATATAAATATTGTCTCCTTTGATATTTTTATATCTTTTTTCTGTTTCATATTTCCTCCAAATTTAATTTCTTATATAAAAAAATTATACTTGCTTTTTTTATAAAAAGCAAGTATATAAAATAAAAATTAGAAGCAGTTTTATACCGCTTCTTTATTTTCTTCTATATTTTCTGCTTCTGCCTCTTTTTCTGGGTCTATTTCTTCAACAATCTCTAAACTTCCTATTGAAACTTCATATGCAATTCTATTCTCTACTGTACCATCTTCATGTTTTTTCTCATATTCTCTTGATTGTACTCTACCTACAACTCTTACTTTAGTTCCAACTTCTAAGTTTTGAGAAAATCTTGCATTTCTTCCCCAAGCGATACTTGGAATATAGTCTGATTTATTGTATGCTCTATTTACAGCTAGTAATAAATCTGCAATTTCTCTTCCAAATGGTGTTTGACGATATATTGGTTTTTTACAAATAAATCCTACTAAAACAACCTCATTTGTTACTCCGTCCTTTTTTGCAAATTCACTCTCATCTTCATTTTCTTCATTTAATTCAACAATGTCTTTAGCGAAAACTGTTAAAATTAGTTTGTTTTTTTCATTTTCATAACTATTATATGATCTAAATTGACCTTTTACTAATAGTTTTTTACCTTCAGCTAACATTTCATCATTTATAATTCTTTCAGAAACTGTAATTGGTATTATGTCTGCATTTCCGCTTAAACGTGCTATACTTAATTTAAAAGTATAAAACTTTTCTCCATAAATTTCATGACTAAATTGTTTTTCTCCTGTAACTTTTCCAACTAATGTTAAATAGTTGCTTTCTAAATAATTTGTATCCAATTTTATTTCCTCCCTATTTTTATTTTTCAATTGTATAGTTATCCTTCTGTATAGTCTACATCTACTATTATACAACATTTTTTTGGATTTGTCTACATAAAAAGTTAATTTTTTTCAATTTTTCATGAATTTTCCATATAATATATCACAAATTACCAGTATCATATACTCATATATGTCTAATTTTTCATTTTTCTTTACTTTTATTTCTCCTATTTCTTGTAGTTTTCCGTTCTTTTTTATAATTTCTCTTTGTATTGCTATCATTGCAAATTCTTCCTTTATGCTTGATACTGTTATTGTGCACTTATGATTTAGCCCATAAGTGATTACTGATTTTTTCTCTTCCTTTAAAATCTCTAAATTTTTATTATTATCTGTGTTTACTGCTATATATTTTGTTTTTTTGCATATATTATCCAATAATTCTATATTTTTAAAGGTTTGAATATTTGCATCTATAAATATAGTGTCAAATTTTATGCTTTGCAAATTTTCAATATTGCTATCTTTAATTAAGATAATATTTAAGTCTTTTTGTTGTTTTATTAATTTTATTAAACTATTTTGTTTTTTTGGTTTCGCAACTATACCAATAAATATCATAAACAAAACTCCATTCTATTGATATAGTATTTGTAATTATGGAAAATTTATACATATATTCTGACTTTCATCGATTGCGTTAGTTGATACTGTTTGAGCTTCTTTTTCATATTCTAGCATTATATGTGCAACACAAAACAATAGGATAACTGTAATAATTGATATGCAATAAGTATATACTTTATCTTTATTCAATACGAAGAACATTAAAAACCTCCTTGTGCTTATTGTTCTTGAAAATAGTTTAAAATTCCGTTATAAATTCCCCATGCTAATCTGTCTTGATATGTGTCTTGTAATAGTTTTCCTTCTTCTTCTGGATTTGATAAAAATCCGCATTCTACTATTGATAATGGTATTTTTACATGTTCTACAATATATACATTTTTAAGTTTCATAGCTACTCTTTTATTTTCTTTTTGCATTGATATATTCAAACTGTTTTGTAGATTATTTGCTAAATTCTTGCTTTTATCACTATTTTCTTGAAAGAAACATTGCCAGCCGTTATATTCTGATTGTGATATTTTGTTTAGATGGATAGATACAAAAATATCTGCTGATGAATTGTTTCCAATTTCAACACGTTTTTTTATGTCTGATACTTTCTTTTCTCTAATCGTTTTTGCATCCATTTCGTAGATTCCATTTTCATCAGTTCTTGTTAAAATCACCGTACATCCACTTTGTTCTAATATTTGTTGTACCTTTAATGCTATCTTTAAATTTATTTGCGCTTCTGTCGATCCATTTTTACTTTCAGCACCTTCATCTGGGCTGCCATGTCCGGCATCTATTATTACTACTTTATTTGATACAGGAGTTGTTGTAGTATATGCTGTTTTCTCCATTTCTTTTTGCTCTGTTTGATAAGCAAATGTAAATATTCCTAGTAAAATTACAAGTATAATTATACTAATTCTTTTTCGGTTTATTACAATCATAATTTTGCACCTCTTTATACAAAATATTATTTTTACAATTTTTTTATGCATAATAAAAAGAAATTGCAAACTTTTAAATTTACAATTTCTTTATTTTTATTTTCTTCTATCTATTGAATAGCTACTACCACTTACTGATTTTGCTGCATGTTTTACTTGTGCTCCAACTTCACCGATTTCTAGCATATTATAGAAACGATTTACATCTGCAACAACAACTCCTATTGATACTGAAGTAAGTGGAAATTGTTCTATTATTCCTCGCCTATTCGCTACTTCTATATATCCCTTTTTCACATCTTCTGGTGTGAAAAAGTCTAATACTTTTGCATCAAAATGTGATATTATATCTTGACATATTTTGTCACAATTAGTTGTTGGAACAATTGCTACAAAATCGTCTCCTCCTATATGTCCTACAAAGCTTCCTTCTTCTATTAGATTATGGACACTTGCTAAAATAGTATCAGCTGTAAATTTTATTATTTCGTCTCCCTTTAGAAATCCATAAACATCATTATATGCTTTGAAGTTATCTAAGTCTACATATAGAACTGAAAAAGCTTCCTTATTTAATAGTCTTTTCTTAAGTTCTGCATGGATTTGTACATTTCCTGGTAATCCTGTTAGTGGACTAATACGACGATTTATTGTTAATAATCTTCCTATATTTTTTACTGTATAATATAAATAATTTTCATTTACTGGCTTTTTAATATAGTATTCTATTGATTCTTGCAAAATTCTTATACGATGTTCTGGATTATCGTTTGATGAAACTACTATTACTGGTGTGATGGTGTTATCTTCGTCATTTCTAATTCTTCGACATAAATCAATTGCATCAACATCAATTGCATCTTCATTTATAATTATCATCGCTGGTATATTTTTTAGTGCTACTTCTATCATATGTGATTTTACACTTATAAATTTATATTCTTTGTCATTTTTAAATAGTTCTTGAAACACTAATATTGATGAATCATCATCATCAATAATATAAATCTCTTGTACCATATTCTATCTCCTTTATTTATCATCTAGTTTTTTTATTTTTTTGCTGTTTTTTACTATTTCAAGTCTTTTATTTAATATCTCTCTAATTTCACTTGAATCAATAGTTGGAAATGCTTTTTTCAAACGGTATACGTTTTTATACATTTTTCGCAAAATACGCGTTTTTTTGATGTCCATCCTTCGTATTTCTTTTCTTGCCTTATCTGTACCCATTTCCCTCAATTCTTCTAATTTTGCTTTTATTTGTGTATTTAATTTTTCTATTTTTTCTAATGCTAAACGTAAGTTTTTAATTTTTGCAATTGTTGTAATTCCATCTGCTATTACAATAAAAAATGCAATATAAATAATTATGTGTAAATATGTAGTGTCTATTATTTGTAATTCTTTTTGTACAAATGGATTTATATATTTTATAAATACTATTCCTAATATTCCCCAATAAATTGAATTTGTTAGGCAAATCCTTCCCTGTATATTGAATTTGTGATCTGAATAATCCCAATATTTTGTTTTAAATACTTTTTCAAGCAGTACGCCCACTATATATTCCCAAGCTGTTAGTACAATAAATCCCATTACAAATAGGAGAATAATATTATCTTTAAATCGTTCTAAAAATACATAGATAATAATAGCTCCTAATCCATATATTGGGCAAAATGGTCCTCTTAAAAAGCCTGTATTTATCAATTTTCTTTCACATATACTTCTAAAAATTGATTCCATAATCCATCCTAGAAAAGAATAGATAACGAAATATGTTACTAACTCAAATATTTGGTATCTCACTTTGTAAACTTAACCTTCCTTTCAGCTTTTTGATTGTCTGAATTTGTAACTTCAACCTTTAATTTGTTATCACTACCATTTTGTAGTGGAATTTGAAATGTATATTCTTTTCCTGATAGTTTTTGTCCATATCTCTTAGTATCATCATCATTTAGTGTAACAACAACTTCTTTTAATTCTATATCATCTGTAACTGTAATAATATATGCTGTATTTTCTGGTCTGTTTGATTGAATATCAATTTTTGGAATAGATACTCCATTTGTTTCTTGTACTTTTGTTTCTGTATGATTTTCTGCATCAACCACAACAACTGTTAATGTATGTCTTCCACTTAAAGTTTCTATTTCTTCATTAATAGTATTTGCATCTATGTCAATAGTCTCTTCTTCTCCATCATCCCATCGATATGTCATATATGCAATTTCTTTGTCTCCCTCATAACTAATCTTTATTTTTCCCGTGTTTGTTGCTTCTAGTATTATATTGCTTTCTAATTCACATTTCTTACTATAGGTACTTTCATTATTTTGTATATCTGTTGCTGTTATTTTTAAAATATTGCTTCCTGCTGGTATTTGTATTTTTTGTTCTACATATGCACTACTATTTCCTGATAATGTTGTCTGTTTTTCATCATTCCATTGATAAACAACATGGTCTATTCCTATATTACTTGTTACTGTTAATAAAAGTGTTGTTTCATCTTCTGGCACTTCTTCTAAAGATATTACAGGATTTACCATTGTTACTTCATTTCCTAGTTGTCCTGATTGATATATAGCATAAGAACCTGTTCCTATTACGCAAATTCCAAATAATAATAAAATTATGGCAAATATTTTTGCTACTTTAGCTACATCTGTTGTACCTGATGTCCTTGACATTTTAGGTTGTTTTTCTTTTTTTGGTTTATTATTCATTTTTTGTGAATTTGTCGCTAGTATTTGATTCATTATTAATCTCATCCTTTCAAGAATATTGTTTTACGTTTTACTCTAGTGTTCCCTTCTTACGAAAAAATTATATCATAGCAATTTTTAATTGTAAACTGTTTTTTTATAAAAATAAGAAAAAAGCTCCTATTATTAATAGGAACTTTTTATCTATTCTAGATTACATATTTCTTGATTAAAACTATTCCACCAGCAACTGTAATTAATATGCTTAATCCTAAAACAATATATACTTGTACTCTACCTGTTTTGATTGATAACATAACTGGTGCATCATCTATATCGTCTTCTTCTGGCTTTTTATTGTCTGGAGTTGAGTCTATATCTGGAACTCCTTGATCATTATAGTCTTCAGAAATCTCTGCTGTATTTGTTTTTAATCCCATATTGTCTTCTTTGTTTATCCAAGTCAATAATACTTCAATATCTGCACTTTCTCCTGGTTGTAATAATTTATCAGCTAGTAATTTTGTTGATATTACATTATTTCCTTCGTCTGTCCATCCTGGATTATCTTCTGCTACAAATTTTAGTCCTTCTGGTACATAATCTGTAATTTCTTTTGCATATCCTGCAATATTTCCTTGATTTGTAATTCTAATTGAATATCTGAATTTTACAGTTACTTGGTTTAGTTTTTTACGGTTTAAATCTACTTTTACAATTGGTTCTGGATCTTGTTCTGCATAATGTCCTGTTTGTGTAACTGTTTGTTTTCCATTTTCAACTACTATAGCTTGTGTTACCCATTTTCTAAGTGCTAAATCAAAGTAATCTACTTTTACATATTCTTTGTCTTGATCATCTTCTCCATCATTCCAGATTCCAGGCTCTGAGTCATCATCATCTATGTCTTTTCCATTTTCGTCTGTATCTTCTGAAATTTGTGCACTGTTAACTACAATTCTATTTGATGTTCCTGGTTCAGTTACTTTAAATGCAACTTTAACATCTGCGTAGTCAGGATTTGTATCTGTTATTCCTGTTGCTTCATCATACGCTGTTAATAATGCTGGATTTTCTTTGTCATCAGCTCCCATACGAGCTTCTCCTTGTTCCATTGATAAGTAATCTGTTACTATAACTTCTGCTTCATTTGCATTTTCTGCTTTAACATATGTTACATTATCTTGAGTTATTGTATCTCCTTCTGCTACTTCTCCATCTCTTAATTTACGATACATTACCCATCTACTTGTTTTATTTGTTTCATTTTCAGGTAAGAATTCTAGTCCTTCTGGAATATCATCTAAGATTTGTGATGCATAACCATCTCTAGAACCTTCATTAAATACTCTAATTGTATATTCAACTACATTTCCGGTTACAACTTCTACTGGAGCTTCTTCTTTTGGATGTGTATATTGTATTCTATTTTCTTCTTCGTTCCATGATAATTGTGGTATACGTGAATCTACAACATTATTTTCAACTTTTGTAATGAATTTTCTTAATGCTAGGTCAAATGGTTTAACTAATACTTTTTCGAAGTCATCATCATCTTGTTGTCCTGGTACATATGGTTCATCAGATTCTTCATTTTTGTATTTTGGTTTATCTGTTTCATCTGGTTCTACTAAATTGTCTGGTTCAGAATCTCTGTCATCTACATCTTTTTTATCATAATCTTTGTCTTCTGCTATTTCTGCAATATTTGTTTGATTTACATTATTTTTTACAGTAGCATTTAATCTACACATAATTGGAACTTCTGCATAGTCTAATTCTAGTTTTCCACTAACTTCTGTTGGAGCATTTATAAGCTCATTTTTTAAATATTCTGTTGATACTGTTCTTTTTTCTGCATCATAACTCCATCCATATTGTTTGTTAAATTCACCATCTACATAGTCTAATCCGTCTGGTAGATAGTCTGTAATTTTTGTTGCATATCCTGCAAAGTCACCTTCGTTATATACTCTTAGCATATATACAATATAGTCATTTTTGTTTACTACAAGAGGTTCTTTTGAGTGTTCATATGTTGCTGTTGTAACAGTTTTTCCATCGTCTCCCTCTGTATTTAATAATGATGTATCTACTTTTGGTTCTCTTGCATATTTAGTTGAATCTTCTTCATCCATTAATTTTTCATTTTCTTCAATTGTCTCATCTGAGCTTACTGCTGTAATGAATTTTCTTAATGCTAAGTCAAATTCTTGTAATTCTAATATATCATAATCTTCTTCATCTTGATAATTATGTGATGGTTCTCTTCCTGGCCAATTCTCTGGCTCTGAATCTCTATCATAAGCTTCATTTCCGTTTTCGTCTGTGTCATCTGTTATTGCTGCTTCGTTTCTAATTGTTGTTCCTCTCTTATCTTCTGAAATTACTTTCATATAGATGTATAAATCTCTATAATCTGGGTTCTTATCATTTTCTGTATCTACAAAGTTTTTATTTCCATCAAATGCTTTTAATAAGTTTGAACCTGGTTGTACTAAGTCTGCTCCTTTTCCTTTTGCTAAATAATCTGATACTGCTGTTGGAGTTCCATCATCTAATTCATCTGGTGTCCAATATGTTTTGTTCCATAAAATTGCTTCTTTTTCTAAGTCTGATAATGTTGTGTCTTGGTTAATTTCATCTTCAGTCTTTGATGAATATATGAATTCTAATCCGTCTGGTATATCATCTGTAACTTCAGAAGCATAACCTGCGACATCTCCTTCGTTATATACACGAATACGATATTTTACAATATCTCCTTTTTTAACTTTAACTGGTGTGTCATTTTTATCATTTTCCATATCTGTTAATGTTCCAGCTTTTAGCTTATCAACATTTTCATTTGTAATTCTTTCATCTACTCTTTCTCCATTTACTTCATAAATTGCCTTTGTTAATGCTAAGTCAAATTCTTGTAATTCTAATATATCATAATCTTCTTCATCTTGATAATTATGTGATGGCTCTCTTCCTGGCCAATTTTCTGGTTGAGAATCTCTATCTATGATGTCTTGTCCATTTGCATCAGTGTTACCTGTTATTGCTGCTTCGTTTCTGATTGTTGTTCCTTTTTTATTTTCTGAAATTACTTTCATATAGATATATAAATCTCTATAATCTGGATTTTTATCTTCTTCTGTATCTACAAAGTCTTTATTTTTATCAAATGCTTTTAATAAGTTTGAACCTGGTTGTACTAAGTCTGCTCCGTTTCCTTTTGCTAAATAATCTGATACTGCTACTGGAGTTTCGTCTTCTAATTCATCTGGTGCCCAAACTAATTGGTTATATAGCATTGCTTCTTTTTCTAAATCTGATAATGTTGTGTCTTGGTTAATTTCATCTTCAGATTTTAATGAATATATAAATTCTAATCCGTCTGGTATATCATCTGTAACTTCAGAAGCATATCCTGCGACATCTCCTTCGTTATATACACGAATACGATATTTTATAATATCTCCTTTTTTAACTTTAACTGGAGTATCATTTTTATCATTTTCCATATCTGTTAATGTTCCAGCTTTTAATTTATCAACATTTTCATTTGTAATTCTTTCATCTACTCTTTTTCCATTTACTTCATAAATTGCTTTTGTTAATGCTAAGTCAAAATTGTTTGGTAATAATTTTAATTTTTCAAAATCGTCATCATCTTCTTGACCTTTGAAAAATGTTCCTGAATTTCCTAATTCTGCTTCACTATTGTTAGCACCTGGGTTAGCATCATTTCCATGATATGTTGGTAAATCATTTTGCTGTTTATTTGGTGAGTGGTCAGCTGTTGGTAATGAATCTCTTTCATCACCTGGTTGTGCTATGTCTAAATCTTTTTCTGTATTTTTTGCTTTTGAAATCCAAGCAATATTTGTTAAAATTTTTGTTTCATTAGAATTTGATGATTCTTCATTAACTTCACAAACAAATGTGATTGTTTCTGAAGCTAAGTTTGATCCACCTGTATAAGGTTGTAATGGGTCTGATACATTTTTTCTTGTAAATTTGATTTTATTACTTGCTGAATCATAACTTGCAGTATATTTTGAATTACTATCAATGCTACCTTCTTTATATTTTAATTCTTTTGGTAATTGATCTGTAATCTCTGTTGCTATTCCTGCTACATCACCTTCGTTATATATTGTGATATTATATGTAACTTTGCTTCCTTTTTTTACTTTTACAGGATCTTTTCTGTGATTATATATTGCTGTTCCTGAATTGTTAATTTCTGTTGCAGTTATTGATGGTGCTCTTGATCCAGTCAATGTAGAAACATCTACGCCATCTACTTTTGTTATATATTTTCTTAATGCTAAGTCAAATTCATGTATTTTTTGTATAGAAATTAATGGTTGTGTGTGTGAAAGTGCTTCTCCTGTCCAGTTAGTAAATAGTGTGATAATATTTTTTGATTTTCTCGCACCATTTTTATATTTTGTAGCATTTTCTTTTGCTGTTCCAACTAAATATCTATATAGAGCAGATACTTGCTCTCCTCTTTCTTCTGCTTCTGGTGAGTCAGGCTCTGAATATAAAGCACCTTCTGTTATTGATGTGTAATTTTCTTGTTCTCCAGAAATTTTATAAGTAAGCCACTCATCTCCTATTTCATCTCTATAATTATCATAACAATTTGTAAATGCTCCATTTTCATCTTCATAATTACTAAAATACCAAAATGCTGCTTGTTGAATTGCATCTATCATATCATCTGATAATTTGTTATCTGCAAGATCTATACCTGCATCTGTTAAAAGCTTTTCTTTATCAGCATTTGTAGATACATTAGATGATGGAGTTCCATTTGGATTAGCAGCTCCCTTTACATATACTAAATCTGCTAAAGCAATAATTCCATAATATGCATCATCATTATTTACAATGCTTTGTAATGTTGTATCCCCAGTTTTAGCTTTCATTACTTCCTTGTCTGCTACAAAGTCAAAAGATTTATCATATTGAACTGTTTTGTTCTCAAGAGAAAAGCCAACGCCATCTTTAACACAATAGAAATTAATTGTATCATCAAATTCTACACTATCTTTACTATTATGTTTTACAAATTTCCAAATATTTGTACCTGTTTTAGAAACATCATTTTGAGGTTGGTGTATTGCAAATCCCATATTTGCTTTTGGTGTAGATTTTTCCCTTACTTCCTTCCTACTAAAATATAAATCTACTGTTTGTTCTGTTGCTTTTGAACTGTTTGGTATGATAAGTATTGTAATTACTAGCATTAATATCAATAAAATGCTAGCACACATTTTTTTGTTTTTCATCGCTATCTCTCCTCACTTATAACATTAATTATATTAAATAACTTTTTCAAATTGAAGTCAATACCTATTTTTTCCATTTTTCCCTCTATTTCAACATATTGCAATTTTATGCTTAGGGCAATAGGTATTTGCTGTTTTTTTATTTATATTAAGTTCTCTTTACAATTATATAACATTTTTGTAACAAAATCAAGGTTTTATGTGAATTTTGTCGAAAATTCTTTGATTTTTCAAGCACTTTTAGTGTTTATTTATCATATTTTTTAAAAAACTTAATATGATGAATAGAGGTACTTTTTATGAAGAAAAAAATTTTTTTTAAAATAATTTTTATATGTCTTATCATTTCGCATATTTTTATTCCATATGTTTATGCAGATGATATTGATGTTTCAGAAGAATTTTCTTTTGATAGTTTACAAGTTTCCAGCACATTAACTTCTAATCTATCAATAAATTCACGTGCTTATATAGTAATAGATAGAAATACCAATTCTATTTTATTAGAAAAGAATTCTAGTCAGAAAAGAAAAATGGCATCTACTACTAAAATTATGACTGCAATTGTAGTTATAGAACATAGAGATTTATCTGAAATTACTACTATTTCCAAAAAATCTGCTAATACTGGTGGTTCTAGATTAGGTTTAAAAACAGGTGATAAAGTTTCTGTTAGAGACTTACTATATGGTCTTATGCTTAAGTCTGGAAATGATGCAGCTGTTGCACTTGCTGAATATGTTGGTGGTAGTGTTGAAGGTTTTGCAAATTTAATGAATAATAAAGCAAATGAGTTAGGATTAAAAAATACTCATTTTGTAACTCCACATGGTTTAGACAATGACAGTCATTATACTACTGCATATGAACTTGCATTACTTTCTAATTACGCTATGAGAAATAAAACCTTTGCAAGTATTGTTGGAACAAAATCTTGCACTATTTCAATAAATGGTTATTCAAAAACAATTGATAATACAAATGAATTGCTTGGAAATTTAAATGGTGTTTATGGTATAAAAACTGGTTTCACAAATGGTGCTAATAGGTGTCTAGTTTCAGCTTGTAAAAGAGGAAATCTTGATTTAATATGTGTTGTTTTAGGTGCTGATACTAAAAAATTTAGAACTACAGATAGTATAAAACTTCTTGAATATTCTTTTGAAAATTTTAAGTTAATTGATATTGGTAAACTTGCAAAAGATAAATTTACAAATTGGAAAGAAGAATATGAAAAAAAT
>CANRML010000026.1 GCA_947631725.1 uncultured Clostridia bacterium | reverse complement strand
ATTTACGAAGTATTAGAAAATGAACAAACAGTAAGAATATTAAGTATGTGGTCGCATTACGAATAATAAAAATATATTATTATTTCATTTTGTAAATAAATAGGGTTCGAATTTAGAAAGTTTATGGTTACAAAAATAAAAAAGCTGAGAAAATTCAAAGTTAAGTTTCTCAGTTTTTTTAAGTTCCAATTTAATGACTTGATTCTATATAATATTATTACTTAGCACATTTCTAATATATCATATTTTTAAATAATAATCAATAGTTTTTGGCAATTTTAACGCATTTCTGCCAAATATTAGAAAAATAAAAGACATATAAAAGGCAAAATAAAAACATTGACATAGAATAAAAACAAATGTTAAAATAATAGAAAACAAATAGTAATTAGTAAAATAAAATAATACATACTTGCATAAAATAAATAACAGAGGAGGAATAACTATGGATGAAAAGCAATGGTTTCAAAAAGAAATAGAAGAAGTAGAAAAAGAACTTCAAACAGACTTAAAAAATGGATTATCAGAAGAACAAGTAGTACAAAAAAGAGAAAAATATGGATTAAATGAATTACAAGCAGCAAAGAAAAAAACTTTATTACAAAGATTTATAGACCAATTTAAAGACTTTTCAATCATTGTTTTAATTATTGCAGCAATTGTGTCAGGAATTGTAGGAATATCAGAAGGAGAAGGAATTACAGACACTATAATAATTCTAATAGTTGTAATTGTAAATGCAATTATTGGAGTAGCTCAAGAAACAAAAGCAGAAAAATCTTTAGAAGCATTACAAAAACTAAGTGACCATGTTGCAAAAGTAATAAGAGGAAATCAAATTCAAGTAGTTGCCTCAAAAGAACTAGTACCAGGAGATATTGTGGTATTAGACACAGGAGACTATATTCCAGCAGATTTAAGAATTATAGAAGCAATTAATTTAAAATCACAAGAAAGCTCATTAACAGGTGAATCTGTACCAGTAGAAAAATCAGAAAAATCAATTAAAGATCCAGAAACTGGAATAGGGGATAGAATAAATATGCTATTTTCTTCAAGCCTTGTTACATATGGTAGAGGAAAAGGAATTGTTGTAGAAACAGGGATGAACACAGAAGTTGGTAAAATAGCAGGGATGATAAATCAAACAGAAAAGCAAGAAACACCATTACAACAAAAATTAAATGCATTAGGAAAAACTTTAGGAATTGTAGCAATAGCAATTTGTGTAATAATATTCATAATAGGACTAATTCAAGGTAAAGAAGCTATTCATATGTTTATGACAGCAGTATCATTGGCAGTAGCTGCAATACCAGAGGGATTAGTTGCAGTATCTACAATTGTATTAGCAATAGGTGTACAAAAAATGGTAAAAAAACATGCTATTGTAAAACGCTTGCCAGCTGTTGAAACATTAGGAAGTAGCACAGTTATTTGCTCTGACAAAACAGGAACATTAACACAAAACAAAATGACAGTACAAAAAATCTTTTTTAATAATCAAATGCATGATATTGAAGAAGTACAAAAAAGAGTAGAAGGACTAGAAAAAGTTAATCGATTAGAATTAAAAGATAAAGAATTAACAGAACTTGTATATGCAAATATTTTATGCAATGACACAAAAGTAGGGCAAGATGGAAATCTAACAGGAGATCCAACAGAAACAGCATTAGTAGATATGGCATTTAAGTTAAATTTTGATCCCAGTATATTAGAAAGAACACCACGTGTACAAGAAATACCATTTGACTCAGAAAGAAAGTTAATGACAACAGTAAATAAAGTAAATGACCAATATATAGTATATACTAAAGGTGGAATTGATGAGTTATTAGAAAAATGTATTTCTTATCAAATAAATGGAGAGATAAAAACAGATTTAGAAAATTATAAAAGTATAATTCATGAACAAAATGAAGAAATGGCAAAAGAAGCATTGCGTGTTTTAGGCTGTGCATACAAAATTATGGACCATGAGCCAAAAAGTGAAGATTTAGAAGACTTAGAAAAAGACTTAATTTTAATCGGCATGGTTGGTATGATAGACCCTCCAAGAGAAGAAGCAAAAATTGCAGTACAAAAATGTAAAACAGCAGGAATAAAAACAGTAATGATAACAGGGGACCATAAAATAACAGCAACAGCTATAGCAAAAAAATTAGGAATTCTAGAAAATGAAGAAGAAGCCATAACAGGTGTAGAATTAGAAAAAATATCAGATGAAGAATTAGAAAAGAACATAAGAAAATATTCTGTATATGCAAGAGTATCACCAGAACATAAAGTAAGAATAGTAAAAGCTTGGCAAAAAAACGGAGAAATAGTTGCAATGACAGGAGATGGAGTAAATGATAGTCCGGCTTTAAAAACATCTGATATTGGTTGTGCAATGGGAATTGTTGGGACAGATGTAGCAAAAGAAGCGGCAGATGTAATTTTAACAGATGATAATTTTGCAACAATAGTATCAGCTGTAGAAGAAGGAAGACGTATTTATGATAATATTTTAAAAGTTATTCAATTTCTATTATCAAGTAATGTTGGAGAAATTGTGGTACTATTTTTTGCAACATTATTAACACCACTTTTTGCAACATGGTTTGGAATAACTGATATAAATCATTTAGAAATTTTATTACCAATTCATATTTTATGGATAAACTTAGTAACAGACTCTTTGCCAGCATTAGCATTAGCATTTGACCCAGCAAATTCTGACATTATGAATAGAAAACCAAACAAACCTAAAAAAGGTGTATTTACAAAAGGGATGGTATGGAGAATAGTTTATCAAGGAATAATGATAGGTGGACTAACACTTATTGCATTTATGATAGGATTAGCAACAACAACAAAACCAATTGGAAATTTAACATTAGATCAATCTAAAATAGAAGTAGGGCAAACAATGGCATTTCTAACATTAGCATTATCAGAACTAGTACATGTATTTAATATTAGAAATAATAAAAAATCAATATTTACAACAAAAGTATTTAACAATATGAAGTTAATAGGAGCAGTTATAATATCAGCACTTTTGATGTTTATAATAATATTCATACCAGCACTAAGAGAAATATTTAGTATACCTGCTTTACCAACAGAAAATATATTAGAATTAGTAGCAATAATACTTGCTCCACTTGCTATTGTTGAAATATTTAAACTATTAAAAATCAATACTATGAAAGACGAATAACCTATTGACAAATCTAATATTTTAATGGATAATAGATGTAAAGTTACAAAGGAGGAAAAAAATAAATGTACGTATTTAATAGGATTACAGTAAATCCACAATTACCAAAGAGAATTGAAAAATTATCAACTATTGCTAACAACTTATGGTGGTCTTGGAACACAGAATTTTTAAGGCTATTTCGCCAAATAGACCAAGACTTATGGGAAAAATGTGGAAAAAACCCTGTAAAATTCTTAAAAGAAGTTTCACAAGATGCGTTAGAGAGAGCTACTAAAGATTTACAGTTTTTAAAAGATTATGATAAAAATGTAGAAAATTTTGAAAACTATATGAATAGCAATAATACTTGGTTTGCAAATAAATATCCTGAAAATAAAAATGACTTAATAGCATATTTTTCAGCAGAATATGGACTAGATGAAACAATACCAATATATTCTGGCGGATTAGGAATTTTATCAGGAGATCACTTAAAATCAGCAAGTGATTTAGGTATTCCACTAGTTGCAGTAGGATTATTATATAAAAACGGATATTTTCACCAAAAAATCAATGGAAGAGGAGAACAAGAAACAGAATATCATGACATTGATTTATTTGACTTGCCAATACATCCAGTAAAAACTGAAGAAGGTGAAGATTTAACTATTTATATTAAATTTCCAAAAAGAAGAATCTACCTAAAAGTATGGCAAATTGATGTAGGTAGGGTAAAACTATATTTATTAGATTCAGATATAGAAAAAAATAATCCAGAAGATAGAGATGTAACTTTACGACTATATGGTGGAGATCAAGAAATGCGTATAAGACAAGAAATTGTATTAGGCATGGGGGGAGTAAACCTATTAACAAGAGCATTACAATTAAAACCAACATTATACCATATGAACGAAGGACATTCATCTTTCTTAATTTTAGAATTGATAAAAAATATTATTGCAGAAAAACAAGTATCTTTTGATATTGCAAAAGATATTGTATCATCTATGACAGTGTTTACAACACATACACCAGTTCCAGCTGGAAATGATATATTCCCAATTTCACTAGTAGAAAAATACTTTAAAGAATTTTGGCCAAGAATTGCAATTTCTCGTGAAGAGTTTCTAAAAATGGGGATGAAACCATGTGAAGATTTAGAACCAGGATTTAATATGGGAATATTAGCTCTAAAAGTAGCAGGAAAGAAAAATGGAGTAAGTAAATTACATGGAGCAGTTTCAAGAGAACTATTTGGAGAAATATGGCCAGAAATTGCAGCAAATGAATCACCAATAGGATATGTTACAAATGGAATTCATACTTGTTCTTGGCTTGCACCAAATCTAAAGCAATTATATAACAAATATTTAATTCCATATTGGCAAGACAAAATTCAATATAACTATGTATGGGAAAAAATTAAAAATATTCCAGACGATAAATTATGGGAAGCACATCAAAGTAGAAAAGAAAAATTGATAAATCTTGTAAAAGAAAGTACAATAGAAAGATTAAGACGTTCAGGATATAGTTATGAAGAAATTCATTCTATTGTTTCAAAATTAAATAAAGATGCATTAACAATAGGATTTGCAAGAAGATTTGCTACATACAAAAGAGCAACTCTAATATTTAAAGATTTAGAAAGGATGACGCAAATTCTAAATGATAGTGATAGACCAGTACAATTTATATTCGCAGGAAAAGCACATCCAGCAGATAAAGAAGGACAAGACTTAATAAAATATATACATGAAATATCAATGATGCCACAATTTAAAGGTAAAATATTTTTATTAGAAAATTACAATATTGCTATGTCAAGATATCTTATTAGTGGTGTAGATGTATGGCTAAATAATCCAAGAAGACCAATGGAAGCATCAGGAACAAGTGGACAAAAAGCATCAGTTAATGGGGTTATAAACTTCAGTGTACTAGATGGATGGTGGGCAGAAGCATATAACCAAAAAAACGGATGGAAAATAGGATTTAATAGTGATTATGAATCTTATGAAGCACAAGATATGACTGATAGCCAAAATATGTATGAAACATTAGAAAACAAAATTATACCTATTTATTATCAAAAAGACAGAAATGGTTTATCAAAACAATGGATCGAAATAATGAAGGAATCAATTATTTCTACAGGAGGTAATTATAGTACAGCTAGGATGCTTACAGATTATACAGAAAAATACTATATACCATTATGCAATTTACATCGTAAATATTATGAAGATTTAGGTAGTGTAACAGAATTTAATTCTTGGAAAAAAGAAATTTACAATAGTTGGAAAGATATTTCAATTACACAAACTAATAGCATAGATGATATAGTAATAGATGCAGGAAATGAATTAGAAGTAAAATGTCAAGTAAATTTAGCAAATATATCACCAGATTACGTAACAGTAGAATGCTATTATGGAAAAATACTAGAAGATGGAGTAGTAGAAGATATTCAAATTGTACCAATGAAATATAAAAATGGAGAATACACAACAAAAATAGAACTAAAGACAGGTGGCAACTATGGATATACATTTCGTATAATGCCAAGACATGAAATGTTATTAGAACCAGCAAATATGAATTTAATTAAATGGGTTACTAAAAACTAAAACATAAAGGAAAGGTAAATTATGGAAAGAGTACGTTTGGGAGATAGAATTCTACCAACATATACAAAAGGAGAAGAAATTTTTAATATGACATCTCACATTGTGGGAGCAGTTTTAGGGGTTGTAGCTACAACCCTTTGTGTTATACTTGCAGCACTACATCATAATGTATATGGGATAATAAGTGGAGCAATTTATGGAACTACTATGATTTTGTTATATACAATGTCTAGTATTTATCATGGATTAAAACCAGATATGTTTTCAAAAAAAGTATTTCAAGTATTAGACCATTGTTCAATATTTTTACTAATAGCAGGATCATATACACCATTTTGTCTATCAAGCTTTGTGCCAACTCATCCTGTGATAGGGTGGACAATATTTGGAATTATATGGTTCATGGCAATATTAGGAATAACATTAAACTCAATAGATATAAAAAAATTTAAGATATTCTCAATGATATGTTATTTAGCAATGGGCTGGTGCATTATATTTACAGCTAATTTATTACCAGAATTAATAGAAACAGATGGAATTATACTATTAGTAGCAGGAGGAATTGCATATTCCATTGGAGCACTATTATATGGAATCGGAAAAAAGCATAAATGGATGCACTCAATTTTCCACTTATTTATATTATTAGGAAGCTTATTACAATTCTTTTGTATTTTATTATATGTAATGTAAAAAAATGAGATGAAACTTTAAATTTAAGTTTCACCTCTTTTTTTATTTCACAATTTTCTTTGTATAATCTAAATTAGCTGAAGATGCAAATTCATATCCAAGAGTATATATATTAGTAGCAAAAATGTCCTTTTTTAACATTTGCATTAAATATTTATTATTACAGCTATCTTCAAATTTTTTAACAGAAGTAATAACCTGTAATTTAGGATTTGCCTTCACAATTTCAGATAATAAAAATTCTCCTCTCTCATTCATACCTAAAACACGAATATATGGATTTACTTTTTTTGAATTTTGCATATCTTTTTTAGTAATTTCAAGTAGGGCATATAGTAAAATTCTTTGTATACGAGTATTAGTATAGCGCTTTGATTTTACAATATCTAAAAACTCTACAACGCTATTACAAGAATTAGCAGCTTTCTTTAAAATATTTTCTAAACCTTCAGTTACATCAGGAAGATTGGCAATTTCTTCAAGAGACATTTTTCTAAGAGCATATAAAATCTCTTTTTCAAAACTAGAAATATCGGAAACAATATGTCCAACCTTAATGTTATCCATTAAAATAGAATAACTTTCTTTTGGCATTATATTAGCAAGAACTTTAAAGTTTCCACTTTTTACAATATTTCTAATAGCTGTACTACTAACAATATTTCCAGAAATTCCTGTACTGTTATAATCTGCTTCAATTCTTTCAACAGCATGTGGAACTAAATGACTATTAACTAATTTTAAAGCTTTTAAATATTCAATCCCAAGGATGTTATTAGGTGAAGAAAGAACATTTGAATATCTACGTACATCATTTAGATACATCATTAAAGCATTTTCTCTTGCTTTAGGAAATGAAATACCTGTACTTAATTCATGAGCTAGTATATTTTTATAAGCCTTTGGTTCATTATATAATACTGTTGCAATTTCGTCTAATATTTGAATATCAGGACATTCTGCTCCAAAACTAATATCATCAACAACTTTTAAAGAATCTAAAATTTGCATTGCACCATAGGCAAAATTTTCTGCACTAGAAATAGCATATATGACTGGCAATTCAAGAACTAAATCAACACCATTTTTTATTGCCATTTGAGCTTTAGACCATTTATCAACTAAAGAGCATGAACCTCTTTGTGTAAAATTTCCACTCATAACACATACAGTATATCTACATTTAGCAATTTGTTTACTTTGTTCTATATGATAAGCATGACCATTATGAAAAGGATTATATTCTGCAACAACACCTAAAACTCTACTCATTTTTTTCACCTCACTAAAAAAAATCAAAAAAGATATTGTAATGTTTTTTAATTATTGATATAATCGTATCATAAAATATGGAAAAATACAAATTTAATTATTTATAAAGGGGAAAAAATGGATAAAGTTACAATTTACACAGACGGAGCTTGTTCAGGAAACCCTGGACCAGGGGGATGGGGAGCCATCTTAATGTATGGTGAAAACAAAAAAGAAATATCAGGAGGTAAAAAAGAGACTACAAATAATGTAATGGAACTTACAGCAGCTTTGCAAGCTTTGAAGCAACTAAAATACCCTTGTGAAGTAGAACTATATAGTGATAGTGCTTATCTTGTAAATGGATTTTCAAATGGATGGATATATAACTGGAAAAAAAATAATTGGAAAACAGCAAACAAAGAACCAGTAAAAAATCAAGAAATTTGGGAAGAATTATATAATATGACACAAATTCACAAAATAACATTTATTAAAGTTAAGGGACACAGCGACAATGAATATAACAACAGATGTGACGAATTAGCTAGAGAAGCAATAAAACAACAAGCTTTTTAACAACAGATAAAAAGGAGAGAGGTACATATGGAAACATTTGCAGATTATATTTTAAATGAAAAAAATCTGGGTTCAAAAATGGAGATAGTCTATTATTTGGCAAAAAAAGAAGGAGTATTTTTTGAAAAACCAGTTATTTTTAAAACCGAGATACTAAGGCTATTTTTAAATAGTGTAGATTTACGGCTTAGATAATAATTTGTTATTAACTGCATCATTACTTGCAAACTGTAAAAAAATCAAGATCTCAAATAATAAGGAAAAAATAAAGTCATATGCATATGAAGGTGCACAATATTTATCAAGTGTCGGATTTGATGAACATTTTTGCGCAATATGTGAAGGAATAAATAGATATCATAGTCAAGAACGTAGAGAAAAAGAGAGTGATGTCTTAGAATTAGTAGATAATTTTGGAGCAATGCTATTAGATAGACCAGAAAGAATAGGGATGCAACCTGATGAAGCATTAGTACTTTTACAATATCGTAATTTAAAAGATGTATATAATAGATATTTATATCAATTTATAGATTTCATAAACGATTTAGAAAATATAAAAATAAAACAAGAAAGAAAAGAATTAAAACCACTTGAGTTATTAGTTAAAATTTATAGAGAGACAGAAGATATAAAACAGTTTATAACAGCAGTTGTCTATGAATATGAAACAAAAGTAGATGACGAAATCTTTAGGATGAAGAGTAATGAATTTTTCAAATCTCGCAAAAACAAGAAAAAATTAGAAGAAGGAAATCCAAATAGACCACTATTTAGTGAAGAAACAACTAAAAAAGTTATTGGAGAATTAATAAATAAAAAGAAATAAAAATTGCCCCAAAGGATATACTTTGGGGCAATAAAGGAGAAAAAGATGTACGAAATATTTGCTGATTTACATGTTCATATAGGAAGAGCAGAAAATGGAAAACCAATAAAAATAACAGCGGCAAAATCATTGAATTTTGCAAATATTGCTAAAGAATGTGAGGCAAGAAAAGGAATACAAGTTGTTGGGATTATAGATTGTGCTTCACCATATGTAATTGAAGATATAGAAAAATTCTTAAAAAATGGAGATGCATATGAACTAAAAGATGGAGGCATTATATATAAAGATAAAGTATGTATTTTATTAGGCAGTGAAGTAGAAACTTCAGAAAAAGGCAGAAATGGGAAATGCGGAAGTGCTCACAACATATGCTTTTTTCCTTATTTAAAAGATATAAAAGCTTTTTCAAATGAAATGAGTCATCACATAAAAAATATAACATTAAGTACACAAAGATCAGATATATCAGGATATGATTTAATAGATATTGTAAAAAAATATAATGGTATTTTAATACCAGCACATGTATTCACACCATTTAAAAGTTATTATGGGAATTGTGTAGATAAAATGAAGGATATTTTTAAAGAAAAATATGATGATATATTTGCAATTGAATTGGGACTAAGCTCAGATACAGAACTAGCAGATATGATTTCAGAATTAGAAAGTAAAACATTTGTAACAAATTCAGATGCACATTCACTTCCAAAAATAGCTAGAGAATATAATAAGATGCTAGTAAATGACATTTCATTTAAAGAAGTGGTAAAAGCATTAAAAAATGAAGATGGAAGAAAAATATTGGCTAATTATGGATTAGACCCAAAATTAGGAAAGTATCATAGAACATATTGCGATAATTGTGAAAAAACAATAGAAACAAATGAACCAGTTGAAATATGTCCTCATTGTGGAAGTAATCAAGTAACCTTTGGAGTTTTTGATAGAATTGAATTGATAAAAGATAAACCAAAAAGTAAAAGTCCAAAAACCAGACCACCATATATTTACCAAGTACCATTAGGTTTTGTCCCAGGAGTAGGGGGGAAGACAGTTGAAAAATTGTTAGATACTTTTGAAACAGAAATGAATATTTTGCATAAATTATCAAAAGATGATATAGAAGCAGTAGTTGGAGAGAAAGTAGCAAATAAAATAGAGGAAGCTAGAACAGGGAAAAGCAAAGTCCACTCAGGTGGTGGAGGAAATTACGGAAAAATTGAATAAAATGTAGGAATAAAAAACGCTTTATTGCATACACATTATGTAAGAAATATGTGTATGAGTGAGGCGTTTTTATGGAATTTTTGAAAAAACATATAATGGAAAATTATAAAGAATATATAATAATGACAATTTTCTTTGTTGCAGGAATTTTTTTAGGAGTCTTTTTTATAAATCAAGCAAAAGATACACAAAAAACGGAAATTCAAGAATATCTAGGAGAGTTTGTAAACGATTTAAAAAATATAGAAAATATAAATCAAGGTGAAATTTTAGCATCAAGTATAAAAGATAAAATTTGGATAACAATTAGTATCTGGTTTTTTGGAACAACGATTATTGGAATACCAATTGTATTTGGACTGGTAATATATAGAGGATTTTGTCTTGGCTATACTATTGCTGTATCAATTTCTTTTATGGGATTTACAAAAGGCTTTTTATTTATACTAGTAACACTATTACTGCAAAATATATTGTTTATACCAGCTTTAATGGGGCTATCTGTAAGTGGATTTAAATTTTACCAGTCAATAATAAAAGACAGAAGGAAGGAAAACATTAAAATTTCATTTATAAGACATACTATTTTATCAATCTTAATGTTAGCAATAATGGTAATTTCTTCTATAATAGAAGTATTTATTTCAACAAATTTATTAAGAATTTTTATAGGATATTTTTAGAGGTAAAAAAATTTGAAAAAATTTAAAAAAATCTATTTACTTTTTTAAAATAGTTTGATATAACATATATAAATTTATGTAAATGTATGTTAACAAAATGTAGGGGGAAATAACATGGAAAAACAGATAAAACTTTTTTTAAAATTTATTGAAACAGAAAAAAAACTATCAAATAACACACTACAATCATATAGAAGAGATTTGCAACAATTTCAAGATTATTTAAATGAAAATGGTATACGTTATACTCATGTTCATGAAGAGCATATTAAAAACTATATTGAGGAATTACAAAAGATAGGGAAAAAACCTTCTACAATATCTAGATGTATTGCTTCTATTAGATCTTTCTATCAATTTTTAGTTAGAAAATCTAAAGTAAAAGATGATCCAACAGAAAAAATTCAATCACCAAAAATAGAAAAAAGAGTACCTAGTGTATTAACATCTAAAGAAGTAGAGCTATTATTAGAACAACCAAATAATGTAGACTTAAAAGGAATTAGAGATAAAGCAATGCTAGAATTTGCATATGCTACAGGTATGCGTGTTACTGAAATTATATCTTTAAATATAGATGATATTCATATTGATGAAGGCTATGTGGTTTGTAGAAATGGCTCTAGACAAAGAACTATTCCATTAGGGAAAATGTGTGAAAAAGCTTTAACAGAATATCTTGAACATGCAAGAAGTGCTTTAATTAAAAGAGACAACGAAAAAGCTTTATTTGTTAATATCAATGGTCGTAGATTGACAAGACAAGGATTTTGGAAAATTATAAAATATTACAAAGAACAAGCACATATAGAAAAAGATATAACACCACATGTATTAAGACATTCATTTGCAACACATTTATTGCAAAATGGTGCAGACTTAAAAGCAATTCAAACAATGCTAGGACACTCTGATATTTCATCTACACAAGTATATATGCAATTTCAAGATACAGGATTAAAAGATGTATATCAAAAAGCACATCCAAGAGCTTAAATTAGTTATTTAAATATTTATGAAAAATAAAAAATCGATAACAAAAGTTATCGGTTTTTGTGCTTTTTAGCTTGTCTGAATAGGTTACAAATGCAAAAAGGCAGGAAGAATATAAACTTATGATATTAACAATAAAATTTAATATTTTCTGTATTTTCTATTCTATAATATTCTTTCCATTTAGAAATGATTAAGAAGTAATGCCTTGAAATTATGCTTAATAATTTATTTAATTCATGTTCAGGAATTTTACCTTTATTATTTGCTAATATACATCCACCAGTTTTAGTTAGCCAAACTTTGGTAGCATTTTGAGTTAATTGCCCTTTTGAAATATGAATATGGATGGGCTCATCATTTTCATTAGACCAAAAATATACTTTATAACCGATAACATTCGAATAAGCTAGGCAATCTTAAGACCTCCTTCTTTTGCATATTTGTAAAATAAATCTGCACTATTTTGAACAACTTTTTTGAAAAATTCTATTTCTTCTTCACTATAGTTGCCTTCCCATATTTTTACTTTGTATGTTGGCAATTGTATTCTAACAGAGTCAAATCCATTATCGGTAGGACGTTCAAAATGTACATCTATACATTCCATATCATTTTCAATATATATATTTGAAAAAACAACTTCTGTTTCATCTGCATATTTAACATATGGATACATCATTACTAATCACTCTCCCTTTACTAATTGTATTATAACATAATCTAAAGTATTTTACTACTAATATATAAAAAATTATAAAAATAACACTATCTTAAGAATAATTAAAATAGTGTTATTTTTGCTTGTTTTGGCTGGGCTGGCTAGATTCGAACTAGCGCATGCCAGAGTCAAAGTCTTATCTTTCATCTAACTTTTAACATTTTTTGTTATTAAGTATTATCTCTTGAAGTGGCTATTTTTC
>CANRML010000025.1 GCA_947631725.1 uncultured Clostridia bacterium | reverse complement strand
TAAATATGAAAAAAAGTATTGCAAAAATTATAAAAAAATGATATTATGTACAAAAAATAAAGGGGGAGAAAAAATGACGACTTTACTAAAAAACGGAAAACTAATTGATTACAAAACAAATACAAATGAACAATATGATATTTTAATCGAAAATGATAAAGTAAAACAAATTGCAAAAAACATAACAACAAATGCAGATAAAATAATTGACTGTACAAATTTATATATTATACCAGGAATGATTGATATTCATTGTCATCTAAGAGAACCAGGCTTTGAATATAAAGAAACAATAGAAACTGGTAGTGCAAGTGCTGTAGCTGGAGGATTTACAACAATTTGCCCTATGCCAAATACAAAACCAACCCCAGATAGCACTATTATTTTGCAACAAATCATAAATGAAGCAAAACGTGTAAATCTTTGTAATGTATTACCATATGCATCTGTATCAAAGGGAGAAAAAGGGGAAGAACTTGTTAATTTTGAAGAATTAAAAAAAGCAGGAGCAATTGCATTTTCTGATGACGGGATGCCTGTTGTAAATAGCAAAATGATGAGAGAAGCTATTATAGAAGCAGATAGATTAGGAACATATGTTGCATCACATTGTGAAGAAAAATCAGTAGCACAAGGAGCAATAAATGCTGGAAAAGTAGCCGAAGAACTAGGAGTAGAAGGAGTATTACCAGAAGCAGAAGAAATTATGGCAGCAAGAGAAATTGTAATTTCAGAAACAAATAATGTAAGAGCACATATTTGTCATATAAGTACAAAAACAACTAAAAATATGGTACGTGATGCAAAAAAACGTGGAGTAAAAATAACTTGCGAAACTTGTCCACACTATTTTACATTTACAGTTGATGAGGTAAAGAAAACAGGAACAAATGCTAAAATGAATCCACCATTAAGAGAAGAAAAAGATAGACAAGCAATAATCGAAGGATTGAAAGAAGGAACAATAGATTGTATTATTACAGACCATGCACCACATAGTGAAGAAGAAAAACAAAGAGAATTGTCAAAGGCTCCTAATGGTATTATCGGATTTGAGACAGCATTATCAGCAGAAATTATGAATCTTGTAGATGCAGGACATATTGATTATTTAGATTTAGTAAGATTGACTTCATATACACCAGCAAAACTAATAAAAATTGATAGAGGAACAATTGAAGAAGGTAAAATAGCAGATATTACAATATTTGATCCAAATCAAGAATATGTTTATACAAAAGAAAAGATTGTTTCTAAAGCAAAAAATAGTCCATTTATTGGAAAAACATTAAAAGGAAAAGTAAAATATACAATAGTAAGTGGAAGAATAGTATATGAAGGAGAGTAAAAAATATGGAAAATGCAATAGATAGACTTATTAAAAAAATTAAAGAAACAGACAATCCAACAGTTATGGGATTAGATCCAAGATATGAAATGTTACCAGAAGTTATTAAGCAAAAATATTCTCAAGATTTAGAGGGAGTTGCTAAATCCATTATAGAATTCAACAAAAATTTAATAGACAATGTATGTGATATTATACCAGCAGTAAAGGTTCAAATAGCTTTTTATGAAATGTATGGAATAGAAGGTCTAAAAGCATTTCAAGAAACTTGCCAATATGCAAAGCAAAAAGGGATGATTGTAATGGCAGATAGTAAAAGAGGTGATATTGGCTCAACTGCACAAGGATATTCAAATGCATTTTTAGGAAAGACTACAATAGGAGAAAAAAGTGTACCGATATTTGATGTAGATTTTGTAACAGTTAATCCATATATGGGAACAGATTGTGTAAAACCATTTGTAGAGGATTGTAAAAAATATAACAAGGGAATATTTATTCTTGTAAAGACATCAAATCCATCTTCAGGTGAATTGCAAGATTTAAAGACAGAAAATGGTATTGAAATATACGCAGAAGTAACAAAACTTGTGGAAAAATGGGGAGAAGAATTAAGAGGAGAATATGGATATAGTAGTGTAGCAGCAGTAGTAGGAGCAACATATCCAGAACAACTAAGCCAAATTAGAAAATTAGCACCACATACATATTTCTTAATCCCAGGATATGGTGCACAAGGAGGAAAAGCAAAAGATATTGCAAAAGGGTTTGATGAAAACGGACTAGGAGGTATTATTAATGCTTCAAGAAGCTTAATGTGTGCATATAAATCAGATAGATGGAAGGAACAATTTAAAGAAGAACAATATGCAGAAGCAACAAGAGCAGAGGCTCTTAGGATGAAGGAAGAACTAAATCAGGCAATTAAATAAGGAGGAATTAAAAATGCAAAAACAAGTACAGGCAAAATTACTTGAAAAAGTGCAATTAACGAAAGATATTTATCACTTTAAAGTTAAAGCAGATGATATTGTAAAAGAATCAAAACCAGGAAACTTTGTAGAAATTCGTGTTACTGAACAAACAGAACCTTTTTTAAGGAGACCTATAAGTATTTATAATTTAGACAGAGAAAATGGAGTATTAGAATTTATATTCCAAGTAAAAGGAAAAGGAACAGAAATCTTAGCTAAAAAAGAAGTAGGAGAAGACATTGATATAATGGGACCACTTGGATTTGGAACTTTCAAATTAGAAGGTAGAAAAAATATATCAATTCTAGGTGGAGGAATAGGTATATTTCCATTGTATGAATTAGCCAAAGAAGCTAAGCAAAATAATATGCAAGTAAACACATATTTAGGATTTAGAAATAAAGAATATGTTGTATTAGAAAATGAATTTCAAAATGTTTCTGATAAATTAACAATTACAACAGATGATGGTACATATAAACAAAAAGGATTTGCAATTGATTTCTTAAAACAAGATATTGAAAATAATAAAATTGATTGTATTTATGCATGTGGACCATTACCAATGTTAAGAGCAATAAGGGAATTAGCAATCCAAAAAAATTTAGACTGCCAAATTTCTTTAGAAGAAAGGATGGGATGCGGAATAGGTCTATGTTTAGGATGTGCAGTAAAAAAGGCAGAAAGCCCAAAAGATGCACCTGAATATTATCATGTATGTAAAGGTGGACCAGTATTCCAGGCTAAAGATGTAGAAATATAGATAAAGAAAAGGAAGAGCTAAAAGATGGCAGGATTTATAATTCACTTAGCAATAGGAGAACAATATATAAAAAAACATAAAGAAGAAATAAAAAACAAAAATGAATTTATAAATGGAATTATTGCTCCAGATTTAGATGAAAAAATGACAGACATTGAAAAAAATAAATCAAAGTCACATTATGGAGATTGGAAAGATAATAAAACTATAACAAATATTGACAAATTTTTAAAAGATAAAGAAGTCAATATGGGAAAAGATTATTGGAAAGGATATTTCTTACATCTGTTAACAGATTACTATTTTTATAACATAATCTTTGATAAAGAATATATGCAGTCTTTAAAAAATAATGAAAAATTTTATTATGATTATGACTGTTTAAATGAAGAATTAATAAAAAAATATAAAGAACTAGAAAAATATAAGGTGGAGCCAATAAAAAAATATATAGATATTTTAAAAGAAAAACCTAAATATTTAAAACTTGACAAAGTTATATTATTTATTGAAAAAATATCAGATTTTGATATTGGAAAAAAAGTAGAAATAATAAAAGAAAAGGGAATGGAGGGACTCTAAATGAATACAAAAATCAATTTAGCAGGAATTGAAATGAAAAACCCAGTAACTGTAGCTTCTGGAACTTTTGGATATGGAAGAGAAATTAGTCAATTTTTTGACTTGAGTAAACTAGGAGCAGTTATCACAAAAGGAACATCTCTAAAGCCAAAAAATGGTAATAAACCTCCACGTGTTTGTGAAACAGCAAGTGGGATGTTAAATGCAATAGGATTACAAAATCCTGGAGTAGAATATTTTGCACAAAATGATTTACCATTTTTAAGAAAATATGACACAAAAATTATTGTAAATGCTTGTGGAAGTTCAGTAGATGAATATGTAGAACTATGCAAAATCTTGAATACTTTAGATATAGATGGTGTGGAATTAAATTTATCTTGCCCTAATGTAAAGGAAGGATGCATGGCATTTGGAAATACATATGATGGAGTAAAAAAAGTAACAACTGAAGTAAGAAAAGTATTAGATAAACCACTAATTGTAAAATTAACACCTAATGTAACAAATATTGCAGAAATTGCTAAAGCTGTAGAAGATGCTGGAGCAGACGGAGTATCTTTAATAAATACATTACTTGCAATGAAAATAGATATTTACAAAAAAGCTCCTGTACTTGCTAATGTAACAGGTGGATTATCAGGACCAGCAATTAAACCAGTAGCTGTAAGGATGGTATATCAAGTAGCACATGCAGTGAAAATTCCTATTTTAGGGATGGGAGGAATTATAAATGGAGAAGATGCTATTGAATTCATGCTAGCAGGTGCAACAGCAATTTCAATAGGAGCAGGAAACTTCATTGATCCATATACAAGTATAAAAACAGTAGAAGGAATAGAAAATTATATGAAACAACAAAAAATAGAAGACATTAATGAAATAATAGGAGCAGTAAAATAATTATGAAAAAGAAATGAAGTTTATAAATGCTTTATTTCTTTTTTATATTTTAAAATTAGTAGAACCTATTACTTTTAGTTAGAATGAATATGTTATAAAATTGTCGAAAAATGCGATGAAAAGTGCAAAAAATCAAACAAAAAGTGTTGACAAATCGAAAAAAAGATTTTATACTCAAAATAAGAATTATAATTCTTTTTAAAATTTCGTTCTAAAATTTAAATCGAAAAGAATCCAAAGTAAACTGAAGAAAAAGAATATAGTAGGAAAGGAGGAACTAAATAAAGATAAAAAATGAATCAATATTTGTATTGTAATAGAAATTATATATTGAGGAAAATTTTAAATACAGAAGAACAAGCTGACATTGTAAAAGATTTAATAGAAGGAATTCTAGAAATAAGAATAAAAGATATTTTAATAAATCCATATATAAAAAAGGATGAAGGATATTCACCAAGAGAAGAAAACCTTGGTGTAGTGGATGTACGTATAACAACTGACGAACTTCAAGATTATAATGTCGGCATACAATTTTTAGATGGAAAACATATACAAACTAAAATTGCACTATACTATTTATATGTACACTCAAATCAAATTTTTTATGATGATGAAAGAAAAATAAGTAAAACAATTACTATAAATTTTATGGATTTCCCTTACCAATATAAAAGTTCTGATTACCATGAAATTGCAATTTTAAACAAATTTAAAAGTATTGATTTTAAAGAAGAAGCAGCAGAAGCTCATATAATTGAATTGCCAAAATTCAAGGTATCAGACTTAGATAATTTAACAAAGGCAGAGCAATGGATAGGTTATATAAAAGGTGAAAATCAAAAATTAATAGATGAAATCATTAATAAAAATATGTATATTAAAAAGTTAGATGAATTAGTGCAAGAATATTGGAATAATGAAACAATTTAAAAAAAGAAAAGAAGAAACAAAAAGAGGACTTAATTTTGAAGTCCTCTTTTAAAAATTATTAGTGAGTAACATTAGAATTTTTCTTTAATGAAATATTTATAACTGTACCTTCTTCTACTTTAGAATTTAAAGGTGGATCTTGTGAAACTACAACACCTGCACCATCAATCGATGCATTTAAGTTTAGAGCATGAAGTGTACTTATTGCTTGTGAAGCTGATTTATAACTTAAGTCTGGTACAGTTACTGATGTTCTTGCTTGATTTGTATCATCATAAAGAATAATTATAGAATCTTTTGCAAGTGCAACACCAGGTTTTGGTACTTGGTCAGACACAATAGCAGAATTTTTATCTTGTCCTGTAATACTTTTAACATCAAATCCATTTGCTTTTAAAACCTTTTCTGCTTCAGCAAAAGTTTTATTTCTTATATCAGGTAATGTTGTTAACTGTGTAGAATTATTTGTTTCAGTAACATCAGCAGGGACATTTAAATATGGTAAAATTTCTGTTAACATTTGTGAAACAACTGGAGCTGCAACGACACCACCTTGTTGACCTCTAGCAACACCATAAAAACATACTAGTACAACTACTTGAGTATCTTCTACAGGTGAAATACCACAAAATGAAGCAACATATCCTTCAGATTCTTTTCCTGCGACTGGTTCAGATGTTCCTGTTTTACCACCAACAGTGTATCCTGAAACTGCAGCACGATAACCAGAACCGTGTTCAACAACAGATTGCATCAATTCCTTCATTGTATCAGATGTACTTTTTGAAAGTACTTCTCTAACAACAGTAGGCTCTACAGTTGTAACAGCACCTGTATCTGTATTTGTAATTTTATCTACTATCATAGGTTTCATTAAAATTCCATCATTTGCTATAGCAGATACAGCTGTAATCATTTGTAAAGGTGTAATATTTAATCTTTGACCAAATGACATAGTAGCAAGTTCAACATCTCCTACAGAAGCTTCTTTTGTAAATAGTGAATCTGATTCACCATATAAGTTACTACCAGTTTTTTCAAACAATCCATATGCACGATAATATCTATATAAAGTTTTAACTCCTATTCTTTTTCCTAATTGCATTAAAGAAGGGTTGCAAGAATTCTCTAATGCTTGACGAAGAGATAAATATCCCATATGTCCTGTAGTCCAACAATCTATTTTATAATCTGCAACTTGTTCAAATCCCTTACAATAGAAATCATTTTTAACATCTGGTGTTGTAATACCTTCTTCAAGAGCAACAGAGGCGGTAATAAGCTTAAAAACAGAACCAGGCTCATATAAATCAGATACACATTTATTTTTCCACATAGAGTGAAGTGCATTATTTTGCTCCTCATCAGACAACTTTTCATATGTAGCAGCTAAACTTTGGTTAGGTGTAGAATATGCATTTAAATTATAATCCGGATAAGTTGCCATAGCTAAGATTTTTCCTGTCTTAGGATCCATAACGATTGCTGTACCACCATTTTTAGGATTTAAACTTGTACAAGCTTGTGATAAAAATTTTTCTACAGTAGATTGAATATTATAGTCTATTGTTAAAGTTATATCACTTCCATTTTCAGCAGGAATATATGTTTCTTCTGTATTAGGAATTTCTGATTGATCACTTCCTTTTGAACTTACAATCTTTCCTGGAGTTCCTTGTAATACTGAATTATATGTTGATTCAATTCCAACAAGCCCATTATTCTCTGTCCCACAAAAGCCTAAAGTATTTGATAAGAAGTTGTCATATGGATAATATCTTTTTGTATCTTCATCAATATTAATTCCAACTTTAATTTCATTTTCCTTCATCCAAGATTTTAAAGTTTCGATTTTATCTTGTTCAACTTTTCTAACAATTGTTTCTACTGAGGAAGAACTATTAACTTTTTCTAGAACCTCATTGTAGTCTAATGTAAAAATATCAGATAATCCTTTTGCAACTTTTTCTTTAAAAGCTACAGTTTCTTCATCAGAATCTTTTTTAAATTTTAATGGATTTATTGTTACAGTATCAACAGGAATACTACTTGCTAAAACTTTAGTTCCAGTAGAATCATATATATTACCACGTTTTGGACTAATTATTTGATTTATAGTTTGCTGAGAATATGCTTTTTCTTTTAAATAATCACCATCAACAAATTGAATAAATCCTAACCTTACTATTAATAGAAGTAAAATTAAGATAATTACTACACGCATTACATTTAAAGTTTTTGTATGAATAAAATTTTGTGAAGTAAATGAAGAATTCATTTTAACTACTTTTTTATTTTTATGATTCTTTTCCATTTTTTCACCACTCTTTTGTTAAATCTTACAATTATTTTATAACAAACGATTTTAAAAAGCAATTGTTTTATTAAAAAACCATAAAAAACGTCAAGAGAAAAGTTAAATATAATTCTGTAAAGTAAATGCAATTTGTACAATTAAATGCTATTTGCTTCTAGTTTAAAAATTTTAATTATGCAAATCTTTTCAATATTGTATATTAAAGGCTTATGTAAGATTAAATTCTTTTATCATTTTCATAATTGTATTTAACTTTTTACTTGACAAAATGCAAAAAAATGCAAAAAATTCAAAAAGTCTTGTAAAAAAATAGATAAAATAGTATAATAAACTAGATTGTAATATATATTAAACTTTTTTATAGAAAATAAATTTTAAAGATAAAATTCATCGAATAACAAAAATGAGAAGAAATTTATAATTGTGAAATAATCGTTGCATTATCGAATTTTGTATATATTGCATCAGGTGAAATCTATTAATAATTTATCAATTAAAGAAATACAAATAGTCTATGCTATGATTGTTACTTTGACGTAATTTTCAAAATGATAGTGGTATTAATATTAATAAAATACAAAGAAATTTAAAGATAGTAAGAAAAGGAAAGAATGAAAATGAATAATTATAATTTGCCAGTTTTGTGTAGAATTGAAAAAAATCTGTTAAATAATGTAGCAGAAGAATTAACAAGCAGATTTCATAATCATAAATTTATTATTGTTTCAGATGAATTTATATATAAGAAATATGCCAGCATTATAGAAAAACAATTGAACGAAAAAAAAATAGAAAATAAAGTTATACTAGTGGATTCTGCATCGTATCAAAATGCTTTAAAAATAGGAGAAAAAGCAATTGAAGAAGATTACGATTCTATTATTGGAATAGGAGGAGGTAAAGTAAATGATACTTGCAAATATGCATCATTTATTAGCAAAAAAGATTTCTTTAGCATACCTACCACAATTGCTAATGATGGGGTATGTTCTCCAATAGCTGTGCTAAAAATGGAAGATAATTTTACAAAAAGTATAGGAACTAAATTGCCAACGGCATTGTTTGTAGATATAGATATTATACTGGATTCTCCTATGGAATTAATAAAGGCTGGAATTGGGGACATTTTATCAAACTATACTGCTATATATGATTGGAAATTAGCTAATGAGAAAGAAAAGGATATTGCTAATGATTTTGCTTTACTATTATCAGATATGGCTTTTAATATGATAAATAATATGCAAAAAGAGGAAAAAATAAAACAAAACAATTTTATAAGACAACTTGCAGAAGCTATAGTGTTGAGTGGAATTTCTATGAATATAGCAGGGACAAGCAGACCGTGCTCAGGTTCTGAACACTTATTTAGCCATACAATAGATCGATTATATAATAAAAGAAATTTACATGGATATCAAGTTGCACTAGGTGCTATTGTAAGTGCTTATTTACAAAATAGAGACTATAAAATGCTAATAAATTTATTAAAAAGATATAATATAAATGTAAGTCCAGATAATTTGAAGTTGAATTATGAAGAATTCATAAATTGTTGGATTCATGCAAAAGAAAGTAGAAAAGATAGATATACAATATTAGATGAAATAGAAGATAAAGAATTATTAATCAAATTAGAAGAAATATATAATATTATAAAAGGAGAAATGTAGAATGAAAGTAGTAATTTTAGCGGCTGGATTTGGAAGTAGATTAAGACCATTAACAAATGAAATGCCTAAATGTATGGTAGAAGTTAATAATGTAAAAATAATAGAAAAACAGATTACAAATTTATTAAGAAATGGTATAAAAGAAGAGGAAATAACAGTTGTAACAGGTTATAAAACAGAAAAATTAGAATTATATTTAAAGAATAATTATAAAAATGTAAACATAATCATTAACAAAGATTATGAAAAGACTAATAACATGTATTCTTTATATTTAACAAAAAATATAGTTAATAATAGTGATTTTATTTTAATGAATGCAGATGTTTTTTTTGAGGAAAATATTATAAAGGAATTATTAAATAGTACTAAAGAAAACTTAATGGTATGTGATGATGGAAGATATATAGAAGAATCTATGAAAATAATGAAAAAAGAGGATAGGATTATAGAAATCAGCAAAAAAATCAAAGAAAAAGAAGCTTATGGTGTAACAATAGATGTATATAAAATATCAAAAAAGGCATCTAATAAACTTTTTGAAATAATCAGGGAATTTATAGAAGTAAAAAAAGATTTAAATTCATGGACTGAAGTAGCATTAAATATATTATTGAAAGATGTACAATTTGATTCTTTGGATATGAAATATAAATGGGTAGAAATAGACAATCAAGAAGATTTAAAAATTGCAAAAAATTTATTTTAGGTGAAAGAAATGGAAAAATTAAAAGATATAAAATTATTTTTATTAGATATGGATGGTACTATATATATTGATAATACATTAATAGATGGAGCAAAAGATTTTTTTGAAGAATTAATAAAACAGAAAAAGGATTATGTTTTTTTAACAAATAATTCTTCAAAGGGAGTAGAACAATATTTAGAAAAATTACATAAATTAAATATCAGAGCTAATAAAGAAAATATGTTTACTTCAGCTCAAGCTACATCAATATATTTAAAAGAAAAGAAAGAAAATGCTACGCTATACGTTGTGGGGACAGAATCATTAAAAAGAGAATTATCACTACAAGGTTTTTTGATTGAAGACGATATAACTAAAAGGATAGATTTTTTAGTTGTTGGTTATGATACAGAATTAAATTATAAAAAAATAAAAGATGCATGTTATTTATTAAACAGGGGAATTGAATATATAGCTACAAATCCAGATTTAGTTTGTCCAACTGGGAAAAAAGAATTTATTCCGGATTGTGGATCAATTTGCAATATGTTAGAAACTGCAACTAAAAGAACACCCCTTTATATTGGTAAACCAAAAAAAGAAATGGTTGAAATTGTTTCTAAAATAAAAAAAATCCCATTAGAAAACATAGCAGTTATAGGTGATAGGTTGTATACTGATATTGCTTGTGGAATTAATGCTGGAATTAGTAGTTTATGTGTCCTAACAGGAGAAACACAAAAAGAGGATTTAGTAACAACTCAATATAAACCTACATATGTTTTTAATTCAATAAAAGATATATATAATGTGATAAAGCTATAATTATTAAAATTCTAATACTGAATAAAAAAACACATAAAGATAACATAATATATAACAGTACTAGAAATTCATATTGGTTAATTAATATGAATTTCTAGTACTGTTTTTTAGAAAATAAAAACAGTAAAAACCATAAAAAGTTACAATGTGGGTTTTTATGATTGCCAGAAACATAAGCATATGGTATAATAAAAAAGGTGATAAAAATGCAAACAATTCTAGAAGAAACCAAATTTATTATGAATAAATATCATATTAGGGCAAATAAAAAACTTGGACAAAATTTTTTAATTAGTGATACAGCTGTGAAAGAGATTATAAAAAGTAGTCAAATATCTGATGATGATTTAGTAATTGAAATAGGTCCAGGATTAGGAACTTTAACAAAAGAATTACTAGAAAAAGCATCTAAAGTAATTTGCATTGAATTAGATAATAATATGATAAATATATTGCAAGACAGATTTAAACTATATAAAAACTTTGAACTAATAAATGAGGATGTACTAAAAGTAGACTTAAAAAATATAATTAAAAAAGAAAAAACGAAGGGAAAAATAAAACAAGTAAAAATTGTTGCAAACCTTCCATATTATATTACAACCCCTATTATTATGAAATTACTGGAGGAAAAATTAGATTTAGATACAATAACTGTTATGGTGCAAAAAGAAGTGGCAGATAGATTAATTGCAATTCCAGGACAGAAAAATACAGGAGCAATAACATATAGTGTATACTATTATGCAGAAGCAAAAGAAATACTAGAGGTAGAAAAAGAGTCTTTTATTCCAGCACCAGAAGTAACTTCAAAAGTTATTCAATTTAAGATAAGGAAAAATCCAGAAGTTAAAGTTTCAGATGAAAGACTAATGTTTAAAATAATAAAAAACGCATTTACTCAAAGAAGAAAAACATTATTAAATGCATTGACAAATACTCATATATTTCAAAGTAAAGAACAAGGAATAGAAATATTAAAGAACTTAAAATTAGAAGAAAATGTAAGAGCAGAAGAACTTACATTAGAAAAATTTGCTGAAATTACAGAAAAACTAAAATAAACTCTTTCAAAAAGATTTTCAATATGATATAATTAAATGTAGATAAAAACAAGGAGAATGATATGAATCAGATTTTAATAAATAAAAAACTCTATGTAACACCTGAATTAAAGCGTAAAAAGAAAGTTTATAGATTTCATTTCATACTATCAGTATTTTTATTGATAGTTCTTGTTTCTTTGTGCATTTATGCTGAATATGATAGAAATAAAAGTGAAGAAACATCACAACAAATTTTAAGTGATGTAAATAAATCAATAGAAGAACAAAAACAAGCAAAAAGTGATGTATTAGTTGTGGTTTTAAATAATTCTCAAGAAGATTTAAATGTTGAAGCATTAACAAGCAAGGAAAATGAAACACCACAAGCAGATAAATATACAACAGAAAGCGGTTATACATATTATACAATTGCAACTATAAGCATCCCAAAGATAGATGTTAATTATTCAATAATAGAAGGTGAAACTGGTTCTGAAAAAGAAACAGAAGAACTATTAAAAAAATCACCATGCAAATTGGAAGGACCAGAACCAAATAAAAGAGGAAATTTTTGTATAGTTGGACATAATTATAGAAATACAAAATTTTTCAGCAAAGTTCCAACATTGCAAATAGGAGATACATTTACTATCACAGATTTAACAGGAAAAACTATTGAATATAAAATATATAAGACATATGAAGTAGTGCCAGAAGATACGAGTTGTTTAAATCAAGTAGCTAATGGAAAAAGAGAAGTTACATTAATTACTTGTACAAATGATAGCAAAAAAAGAGTTATTGTTAAGGCACAAGAAGTAAAATAAAGATTAATATTTGTAAAATGAATTTAAATTGTTAAGCGAAAAGTTTAACAATTTATTTTTTTATAAAAAAATACTAAAAAATTTAAAAAAAGACTTGCAAATTAAAAGAATATGTATTAAAATTTAAGTGAAGTGGTAAAA
>CANRML010000024.1 GCA_947631725.1 uncultured Clostridia bacterium | reverse complement strand
GTACTTGCAGTTATGGATGGAAACTTTTTAATGGGAAGTATGGGCTCAGCAGTAGGAGAGAGAATAACTATTGCAATAGAAACAGCGATAAAGAAAAAATTACCACTTGTTATTTTTTGCGTGTCTGGTGGAGCTCGTATGCAAGAAGGTATGATATCATTAATGCAAATGGCAAAAACTTCAAGTGCAATTAAAAGATTACAGGAAAAAGGATTATTATATATATCTGTATTAACAGACCCTACAACAGGAGGAGTAACTGCAAGTTTTGCAAGCTTAGGTGATATTATCTTAGCAGAGCCAGATGCCTTAATTGGTTTTGCTGGACCTAGAGTAATTGAACAAACAATAAAACAAGAATTGCCAGAAGGATTTCAGAAATCAGAATTTTTGTTAGAACATGGCTTTATTGATAAGATTGTTGAAAGAAAAGATATGAAGGAAACAATCAGCAAACTTATTCGCTATCATAAATAAAGGAGTGATATTTGTGAAAACAGCATGGGAAAGGGTACAAATTGCAAGACAAGCAGATAGACCCAAATCTTCAGATTATATAAAAAATATATTTGATGACTTCATAGAATTACATGGAGATAGAGCATATGGAGATGATAATTCAATTATTGGAGGAATTGCACTTTTAGGAAGGATTCCTGTAACAGTAATTGGAGAAGAAAAAGGAAAAAATGCAAAAGAAAATATAAAAAGAAATTTTGGGATGCCAGAACCAGAAGGGTATCGCAAAGCATTAAGACTAATGAAACAAGCAGAAAAATTTCACAGACCAATTATAACATTTATTGATACACCAGGAGCATATCCAGGAACGGGAGCAGAAGAAAGAGGACAAGGAGAAGCGATTGCTCGTAATATAATGGAAATGTCTGGACTTAAAGTACCAATAATTTCAGTTGTAATTGGAGAAGGTTCAAGTGGAGGAGCATTAGCAATAGGAGTTGGAGACAGGATTGTTATGTTAGAAAATGCAATATATTCAGTATTATCTCCAGAGGGGTTTGCAAGTATATTATATAAAGACAGCACAAAAGCAAAAGAAGCTGCAGAAAATATGAAAATAACAGCTCGGAGATATTCAAAGATTAGGAATTGCAGACTATATTATAAAGGAACCAAAAGAAGGAATAACAGAAGGCTTTGAAAAAGTTGTAACATCACTAAAAAGATATATTATAAAAAATATAAAAGAGCTAGAACAAATGTCTATAAAAGAATTATTAAATAGTAGATATGAAAAGTATAGAAAAATATATTAAAGGAGATACAAAGATGATTTTAGAAGGTAAAAAAGTAGTTATTATGGGTGTTAGAAACAAATGGAGCATAGCTTGGGGAGCAGCACAATCAGCATATGAACAAGGGGCTAAGGTAATATGTACTTGTGCAGAAGATAGTTATGAGAAAGTAAAAGAATTATTAAAAGAATTACCAGGTACAAGTCTATATATTTGTAACAATGTTAGTTTAGACGAAGATATTGATAATTGCTTAGAGAAAATAAAAAATGAGCATGGAAAAATAGATGGAATATTACATGCAATTGCTCATGCAAATACAGAAGACTTACGAAATGATTTTATAAATACAACAAGAGAAGGATATGCACATGCACAAGATGTTAGTAGTTATTCATTAATTGCAATTTTACGTATGGCAAAAGAAAAAGAAATGTTAAATGAAGGTGCAAGTATTGTCGCATATACATATTTTGGATCAGAAAAAGCAATAGAAGGATATAATGTAATGGGAGTTGCAAAAGCAGCATTAGAAGCTTCTATAAGATATTTGGCAGTGGATTTAGGAAAAATCAATTGTAGAATAAATGCAGTATCTGCAGGACCAATTAAAACACTATCAGCAAAAGGAATAAAAGATTTTGGAAATATCTTAGATATAGTAGAGAAAAAAGCACCTTTGCATAGAAATGTAACAATAAAACAAGTAGGAGATGCAACAGCATTTTTATTTAGTGATATGGCAAGTGCAATTACAGGTGAAATAATTCATGTAGACAGTGGATTTTCAAGTGTTGGTGTATAAAAATAAATAAAAGAATATGTAGTGAAAACTGCATATTTTTTTATTTATCTAGTTTTTTATTAAAAAACCCTTTAAAAATTTAGTAAAATAGTATAAAATATATAAAAATCTATATTTAGGAGAAGAAAATGACAAAAAAGTGGCAAATTTATGAAATAAATCAAGAAAAGCAAGAACAAATAGAAAAGTTAATAAATGAATATAAAATAAATTCATTACTAGCAACTATACTTGTAAATAGAGATATGTATGAGCCAGAAAAATTAAATATATTTTTACATCCAACTCGAAAAGACTTTCATGATCCTTTTTTGATGCCAGATATGAAAAAAGCTGTAGATAGAATAAAAAAAGCAATAAAAGCATCAGAAAAAATTATTATATATGGAGATTATGATGCAGATGGAATTACAAGTATAACAGTATTAAAAAGCTTTTTAAAAGATATTGGTGTGGAAGCAGACCACTATATACCAAACAGATTAGAAGAAGGATATGGCTTAAATATTCCTGCAATAGAAGAAATTGGAAATAAAAAATACACACTAATGATTACAGTTGATTGTGGGATTTCTGCAATAGAAGAAATAAAATATGCAAATACATTAGGAATAGAAACAATAGTAACAGATCATCATGAAGTTGCAGAAACTTTACCAGAAGCAATTGCTATTGTTGATGCAAAAAGAAAAGATAATATATATCCATGTAGAGATTTAGCAGGAGTAGGAGTCGTATTTAAACTAATACAAGCTTTAGCAATGGAATTAAATTTACCAGAAGAAAGCTATTTAAAATATTTAGACATCATATGTGTTGGTACCATATCTGATATTGTGCCATTAAAAGACGAAAATAGAGTAATTACAAAATTAGGATTGCAATTAGTAAATCAAACCAAAAATATTGGACTAAAATCATTATTAATATCTTCAGGTTATCAAAAAATAGATTCAACAGCAATTTCTTTTGGAGTTGCACCTAGAATAAATGCTTGTGGTAGGATGGGATATGCAGAAAAAGCTTTACAGTTATTTTTAAGTCAAAATAATGAAGAAGTAAATAATTTGACAAAAGAACTAAATCAATTTAATAGTATTAGACAAAACACAGAAAAACAAATTTATGAAGAAGCCAATTTACTTATTGAAAAAAATAACTTAAATCAAAGAAATACAATAGTTGTAGCAGGAAAAGATTGGCATCATGGAGTAATTGGAATTGTTGCATCAAAAATCACAGAAAAATATTTTAAACCAAGTATATTATTATGTTATGAAGAAGAATTAGCAAAAGGCTCTGGAAGAAGTATTCCAGGATTTGACTTACATGATGCACTAATGAAATGTAATGATACAATTGAAAAATTTGGTGGACATAGTATGGCAATAGGGATAACATTAAAAAAAGAAATGGTAGAGAAATTTAGCAATGAAATAGAAGAAGTTGCAACAAAAGCACATATAGAAGAAATAGTACCTGTTATTCAAATAGATAGTAAATTAGAGCTATCAAATCTTTCTAAAGAAATGGTAGAAAGTCTAAAAGAATTAGAACCATTTGGAGAAGGAAACAAAACTCCAATATTTGTAATAAAAAATTTAAAAATAGATTCTATTAGAGCATTATCAGAAGGAAAACATCTAAAAATGACATTAAAAGAAAACAATACAATGATAAATGCAATAGGTTTCAATTTAGGTGATTTAGCAAATGAATATAGAATTCGGAGATAAAATTGATGTAGTAGGAATTTTAGAAATAAATACATTTAATGGAGTAGAAAGTATACAAATAAATTTAAAAGATGTTATGAAATCAATATGAAATAAAAGGAGGAGAAGGCTACATGAAAGAGCAAGAAGTAACTATACAAGATGTCATAAACAAAAGAAAAGAACATTCCAGAAAAGTTGATACAAAATTTATAATGAAAGCATATAACGTGGCAGAAAAATGCCATAAAAATCAAAAAAGAAATTCTGGAGATCCATATATTACACATCCACTTAATGTAGCCTATATCTTAGCAGACATAGGATTAGATGATAATACAATTTGTGCAGCTTTATTACATGACAGTGTAGAAGATACACCACTTACAGATGCAGACATTAGAAAAGAATTTAATGAAGAAATTGCTGATATGGTATCAGGTGTTACAAAATTGGGAACAATGTTATTTTCATCTGTAGAAGAAACACAGGTAGAAGACTATAGAAAAATGTTCTTAGCAATGGGAAAAGATATACGTGTTATCATAATTAAATTAGCTGATAGACTTCATAATATGAGAACTTTGAAATATTTAAAAAGAGATAGACAAATAGCTAATGCAAAAGAAACAATGGAAATTTATTCACCTCTTGCTAATCGTTTAGGACTATATTCAATGAAATGGGAATTAGAAGATTTAGCCTTTAAATATTTATATCCTGATGAATATCATGAATTAGTAGAAGGTATTAACAAAAAAAGAGAAGAACGATTACAATTTATTGAAAAAATAATGGAAAAAATTAGAATAGAATTAAAAAAACAACACATTGATGCAGAAGTAACAGGAAGAGCAAAACATTTATATAGCATATATCGTAAAATGAAAAGGGATAACAAAACATTAGACCAAATTTATGATTTATTTGCCTTACGAATTTTAGTTAACTCAGTAAAAGATTGTTATGCAGCACTTCGGAGTTGTCCATGAACTATATAGCCCAATGCCAGGAAGATTTAAAGACTATATAGCTGTGCCAAAACCAAATATGTATCAATCTATACATACAACTTTGCTTGGAGAAAAAGGAACACCTTTTGAAGTACAAATCCGTACATGGGATATGCATAGAGTTGCAGAATATGGTATCGCAGCACATTGGGCATATAAAGAAGCAAGCTATTTTGGAAAAAAGCAATCAGTAAAAGTAGAAGAAGATAAACTTGCTTGGCTTCGTGAAACACTTGAGTGGCAAAAGGAAATACAAGATCCGCAAGAATTTTTAGATACATTAAAAACAGAATTATTTGTAGATGAAGTATATGTATTTACACCTAAGGGAGCAATTAAAGTCTTGCCACAAGGCTCTACACCAATTGATTTTGCGTATAACATCCATGCAGAAATTGGAAATCATATGGTAGGATGTAAAATAAATAGTAAAATGATGCCAATTATTACACCTTTAAAAAGTGGTGACATTGTTGAAATCATAACTTCAGATAATTCTCAAGGACCAAGCAGAGATTGGCTTAAATTTGTAAAAAGCACAGGGGCAAAAAATAAAATAAAAGCATGGTTTAAAAAGACTTTAAAAGAAGAAAATATTGAAAAAGGAAAAGAACTAATTGAAAAAGAAATAAAAAGATTAGGATTTCATCATGATGATATTTTCAAAAATCAATACATTGATCCAATGCTAGAAAAATATAAATATAAAAACCTAGAAGAAATGTATGCAGCAGTGGGATTTGGCGCAAATTCGCCTGTAAAAGTTATTGCTAGAGTTTTACAAGAATATCGTAAAGAACATGAAGAAATAAACATAGAAGAAACAATAAAAGAACTAAGTAAAGGAGTAAGAGAAAAGAAGGCAAAACCATCAAATTCTGGTGTTGTTGTAAAAGGAATTGATAATTGCTTAGTAAAATTGTCAAAATGTTGTAATCCATTACCAGGAGACGAAATTGTAGGATATATTACAAAAGGAAGAGGAGTATCAGTACACCGTAAAGATTGTATTAATGTTAAAGATTTATTAACAGAAGAAAACAGAATGATAGATGTAGAGTGGTACAAAGAAGCAAAAGAAACATATCAGGTAGAAATTGAAGTATTAGCAAATGACAGAAGTGGATTACTAGTAGATACATTAAGTGCTTTAAAAGAAACTAAAGCAAAACTTATGGGAGTAAATACAAAAACAACAAAAGAAAGAATTGCCATTATGGATGTATCAGTTGAAATAGAAAATATAGAAGAATTAGACAAATTGCAAAAAGCAATAAGAAAAGTAGATAGTGTGTATGAAGTAAGAAGAAAACATTAAGGAGGATAAAATATGCAAAAAATAGAACCAAGAACGTTATCTGGATTTATGGAATTATTACCAAATGAACAAATTTTATTTGAACAAATGAGAAAAACAATTGAAGATACATATCAACAGTTTGGATTTTTACCTATAGATACTCCAATTATTGAGTTATCAGAAGTATTACTAGCAAAAGCTGGTGGAGAGACCGAAAAGCAAATATATCGTTTCCAAAAAGGAGATACAGACCTTTCTTTAAGGTTTGATTTAACTGTTCCATTAGCTAAATATGTAGCAAAAAATTATGGAAATTTAAGCTTTCCTTTTAGAAGATACCAAATTGGAAAAGTATATAGAGGAGAAAGAACTCAAAAAGGAAGATTTCGTGAATTCTATCAATGTGATATTGATATTATAGGAGATGGGGAATTAAGCATTTTAAATGATGCCGAATTACCAAGCATTATATATACAATATTTAAAAAATTAGGATTTGAAGAATTTACAATATGTATTAATAATCGTAAACTTCTAAATGGACTATTTGAAGAAATAGGTCAAAAAGAAAATAGCACAGAAATTTTAAGAATAATCGATAAAATTGAAAAAATTGGAAAAGATGAAGTTATTGAAGAATTAAAAAAACTAGAAATAAATCTAGAAAATATAAACAAAATAATGACCTTTATAGAAATAGAGGGAACAAATGAAGAAAAACTAGAAGAATTAGAAAAATTAGATATTAAAAATGAACAATTTATTAAAGGTTTAGAAGAAATACGACAAACACTTAAATATATTGGAATATTTGGTGTACCAAGTAAAAACTATAAATTAGATTTAACAATAGCAAGAGGGCTTGATTACTATACAGGAACAGTTTATGAAACATTTTTAAATGATTATAGAGAACTAGGAAGTGTATGCTCAGGTGGAAGATATGAAAACTTAGCAGAATATTACACAGATAAAAACTTACCTGGTGTAGGTATATCTATTGGATTAACACGACTATTTTATAAATTAAATGAATTACAATTGATTAAAGCAAATCAAAAATCAATTTCTAAAATACTAATTGTACCAATGTTAGAAGATTTAGAAAAACCAATTAAATTAGCTACAGAGTTGAGAAATTTAGGTATTGAAACAGAAATTTATTTAAGTGATAAAAAATTAAAAACAAAAATGAAATATGCTGATAAATTACAAATTCCATATGTAATTGTAATAGGTGAAGATGAAATACAAAATGAAAAAGTAAGAATAAAAGATATGCAAACAGGAGAAGAAATACCAGCTGAATTTGAACCAAGTGACATCGCTGAGAAAATTGACAAATAGCTAAAAAAATGATAAAATATACATAATATCCCAGATGGGGTTTGTTATATAGTAACCTACCAATATCACATCATAGAGAAAGCAGGAGGAAGAAAAATGAAGGCTATATTTTATATTTCTAATGTTTTGTGCATTATGGGGGTAATATTTTCCGTGATGGATAAACAGCTTTTGGACGGAATAGGCAAAAAAAGAATTACAGCTATAATAGTAATTACAAGTGCTTATGATTTTGCAACTGGTAATTATATTACAGCCGTATTGTTACTCTTATTATGTCTATTGCTCTGGTCAGAGAAAAGTCGGGAATTGCTTTGCCAAGGAGAAAAGGAAAGAGGAATTGTTTATAAAATAATTTCAACAATCTTTGTCTTCATTGGTATAGCGGTATATATTTACAACTTGGTTGTAATGGTACAAAGTATAGGTGGGTTACTAAGACAGCTGTATGATGCTGTCAGATAGAAAAAGCCGGGCTTTATATAAAGTCCGGCCTTTTCTATCTATACAATAATGTAATTACATTTCCAGTTTTTTCTATAAAACCTTCATCACGTAAAGACTTCAATTCTCTCATCATAGCACTTCTATCTACACTTAAATAATCTGCTAAATCTGTCAAAGAAAAAGGTAATTTAAAAGATTTACTTAAATTTCTTGTAGATAAAATTGAAAAATATCCAATCAATTTATCACGTGTAGAACGCTTAGTTAGTAACTCAATTCTACTATTTAAAATTGTTACTTTATGCAAAATAAGTTCTGCTAAATTATCACTTAAAGTTTGATGGAATTTACAATTTGATTTACATTTATTTTTTAAATTATCATATACAAGGAAAATAACATCACAATCTTGTCTAGCTTGTACAAATAATTCATTGTTTGTTGTAATACTATAAAAAACTTCACCAAAAATATCATTTTTTGTGAAATGCTCAACAATAGTTTTATTTCCGTTATAATCATATCTAATTAAATCAGCTTCACCATTTACTAAAATACAAACTTGATTTCTTTTAGCAATGTAAGTAGTAATTGTTTCATTTTTTTTAAAATGCTTATGCTGAACTTTATCACAATGATCTTCATAATCTTTAATAAAACTTGAAACACTTAGAAAATCCATTAAAATTCACCCCGAACAAAACGTTACAAAAATGTAACAAACTTGTAATAAAATCGTAAAAATCCACAAAACTTACAGATTCCAAAAAAATAAAAATTTCAAAAATAGTATAACATTTTTTTGTTGTTTTTGCAACAGATTTTTCTTTTTTTAGAGATATAATATATCCATACTAAAATAGAAGGGGGATAACAATGAAAGTAATAAAAAGAGATGGAAGAGCTGTAGATTATGATAGAACAAAGATCGAAATAGCTATTGAAAAAGCAAATAATGAAGTTAGAGGAAAAGAAAAGGCATCTAAATCAGATATTAAAGAAATGATATCATATATAGAGAGTTTAGATAAAAAAAGGATGTTAGTTGAAGATATACAAGACATTATTGAAGAAAAACTAATGGAAATAGGTAAATTTGAATTGGCTAAAAAATATATAGTTTATCGCTATACAAGAGCATTGGTTAGAAAAGCAAATACAACTGATGAATCTATTTTAGGTTTAATTAGAAATGAAAATAAAGAGTTAGCAGAAGAAAACTCTAATAAAAATACAATGCTTGCTTCTACACAAAGAGACTATATAGCAGGAGAAGTTTCAAGAGATTTAACTAATAGATTGTTATTACCAGAAAAAATTGTTAAAGCACATCAAGAAGGAGTTTTGCATTTTCATGATGCAGACTATTTTGTACAGCCAATATTTAACTGTTGTTTAATAAATATATCAGATATGCTAGAAAATGGAACTGTAATGAACGGAAAACTAATTGAAAGTCCAAAAAGTTTTCAAGTAGCATGTACAGTTGTAACACAAATTATAGCAGCAGTTGCAAGTAATCAATATGGTGGTCAATCTGTTGACATGAAACATTTAGGAAAATACTTAAGAAAAAGTTATGATAAATTTTATGAAGAATTAAAAACAAAATATGAAGGCAAATTAACAGATGAAATGATAGAAAGCTTAGCACAAGATAGACTAAAAGCAGAATTAAAAGCAGGAGTTCAAACTATTCAATATCAAATAAATACTTTAATGACAACAAATGGACAATCTCCTTTTGTTACATTATTTTTACATCTAGAAGATGATGACCCATATATTAAAGAAAATGCTATGATTATTGAAGAAATATTAAAACAAAGATATCAAGGAATAAAAAATGAGGCTGGAGTATATGTTACACCTGCATTTCCTAAACTAGTATATGTTTTAGATGAGTGTAATTGCTTAAAAGGTGGAAAATATGACTATTTAACAAAACTAGCAGTAAAATGCTCTGCAAAAAGGATGTATCCAGATTACATATCAGCTAAAAAGATGCGTGAAACATATGAAGGAAATGTATTTAGCCCAATGGGATGTAGAAGCTTTTTATCACCTTGGAAGGACGAAAATGGAAATTATAAATTTGAAGGAAGATTTAATCAAGGTGTTGTAAGTATAAACTTACCACAAATTGCAATTATAGCTGATGGCGATGAAAAAAAATTCTGGGAATTATTAGATGAAAGATTAGAATTATGCTATGAAGCATTAATGTGTAGACATTATGCACTATTAGGAACAAAATCAGATATTAGCCCAATACACTGGCAATATGGAGCAATAGCACGTTTGAAAAAAGGTGAAAAGATAGATAAACTACTATATGGTGGATATTCAACAATATCTCTAGGATATATTGGAATTTATGAAATGACAAAACTTATGAAGGGTGTACCACAAACAGAGCCAGAAGGTCATGATTTTGCTATTAAAGTAATGCAATATTTAAAAGATACAGTTACAAGATGGAAAAAAGAGACAAATATTGGATTTGCACTATATGGAACACCAGCAGAAAGCTTATGCTATAAATTTGCAAAAATAGATAAAGAAAGATTTGGAACAATTAAAGATGTAACAGATAAAGGATATTATACAAACTCATATCATGTAGATGTAAGAGAAAAAATTGATGCTTTTGACAAACTAGCATTTGAAAGTGAGTTCCAAAAAATATCAACAGGTGGATGTATTTCATATATTGAAATACCAAATATGCAACATAATTTAGATGCATTAGAAACAGCAGTAAAATTCATATATGATAATATTCAATATGCAGAATTTAATACAAAGTCAGATTATTGTCATCAATGTGGATTTGATGGAGAAATTATAATAAATAAAGATAATGAGTGGGAATGTCCAAACTGTGGAAATAAAGAACACTCAAAATTAACAGTAGTTAGACGTACCTGCGGATATTTAGGAGAAAACTTTTGGAACGCAGGTAAAACAAAAGAAATTAAACAAAGAGTAATGCATTTATAGATTTTAGCAGACCTTTTTTGGTTGAATTTTCCAGAAAAGGTCTACAGTTATACTATGGAGAGTGAAAAATATGAATTACGCAGATATAAAAAAAGTAGATGTAGCTAATGGAGAAGGAGTTAGAGTTTCTGTTTTTGTAAGCCGGTTGTAATCACCATTGTAAAGGATGTTTTAATCAATGTGCATGGGATTTTAACTATGGAAATCAATTTACTCAAAAAGAACTTGATACAGTTATAAATTATATGGATCATGACTATATTTCAGGTTTGTCACTTTTAGGTGGAGAACCATTAGAAGCTCAAAACCAAGAAGGCTTACTTCCTCTTATCAAAAAAGTAAAAGAAAAATTTCCAGATAAAAATATCTGGTGTTATACAGGATTTGACTTTGAAAAAGATGTTGCAGGAAAAATGGCAAAGGAAAGTGAAACAACTAAAGAACTTTTAAAATATATAGATGTAATAGTAGATGGAAAGTTTGAAGAAGATAAAAAAGATTTAAAATTACGTTTTAGAGGTTCTTCAAATCAAAGAATTCTAGATGTTCATAAAAGTCTAGAAGAAAATAAAGCAATTGATTTTGAACTATAACAGAGGTGGAAAGTGAAAGTATTATTTAAAAATAGAACTAAATATAGTAAAGAAATTTATGAAGAATTTTTAGGATTTCATCAGGAAAAATATGGCACAAGATATTATGCCTATACAGCTTTAATTGCAATTGCTTTACTTTTTTGCATAATATTACAAATACAATCAAAACACTATTGGATAGCACTTTTAACAATATTTATATTAGCATTGTTTTTAATTTGGCGTATTTATAACCCTACAAAAATAATTCAAAAAGAAATGAAAAGTAAAAAAATAGAAAAAGAGCAAGAATTTATCTTTAAATTTTTTGAAAAAAACTTTTATATTTATAGTAAAAAACTTAATAGACATGTATATTACTGGCAAATACGAAAAGTATTTGAAACAGAAGAATTCTTTTATTTATATATTGACAAAACACATGCTTTTTTGTTAGATAAAAAAGGATTTGAAGTTGGAAATATTCAAGATTTCAGTAAATTTATGAAGCAAAAATGTAAATTTAGATTTTCATCAAAAAGCTAATCTAAAATGAAAGGAAACATATATGAATATAATTTATATGATTTTATTAAAAATTACTAATACCATATTAAAACTTTTTGGAAAACAAGGTGGAAATGTTATTGGTAAAATTGCATTAAAGTTAAATCCAAATATGTTAGCATATTTTAAAATAAATTCTCCAGTAATTGCAGTAACAGCAACAAATGGAAAAACTTCAACAAATAACTGTATAGGATATACTCTTGAAAAAGCAGGATATAAAGTGATTAGCAATAAAGAAGGAAATAATATGGAGACAGGAATTTTATCTACACTAATAAAAAATGCAACAATTACTGGTAAAATTAAAGCAGATTATCTTACCTTTGAAGTAGATGAAAGTTATGTCCCAAAGATTTTTAAAACAATAAAATTAGATACACTTGTTGTTCTAGACTTTTTTAGAGATCAATTAGACAGAAATGGAGAAGTAGAAACTCTAATTTTAAAGATAAATGAGTTTTTAAAAACATATAAAGGAAATTTAGTATTAAATGCTGATGATCCAAATGTTGCAAGGCTTGGAAGAGCAAATCCGGATAATAAAAAGGTATACTATTATCGTGTCCAAAAATATGAATATGCAACAACTGGGATGAAGGAAGCAGGAGAAGGAAAATTCTGTCCATTTTGCAAAACACGTCTAGAATATGAATATTATCAATATTCTCATATTGGAAAGTTCCATTGTCCAAATTGTGGCTATGGTAATAATGAGATATATAAAGAAGCAGAAAATATCAATTTGAAAGATAGAACATTTGAAGTTGAAGGAATAACATATAAAATACAAGACAATAGTATATACACTATATATAACTATTTGGCGGTTTTAAGTGTAATGAACCTATATCATATTGATACAGAAGATATTATTAAAGCATTTTCAGAATTTGCTTTAAATAACGGAAGATTAGAAAGATTAGATGTAAAAGGTATTCCAACAATTATAAACCTAGCAAAAAATCCAACTGGTGCTAATGTTAGTTTAAGATTATTAAGAGAAGATAATGAAGAAAAAGAATTACTTTTTGTTTTAAATGATAATGTTGCAGATGGATTTGATGTATCTTGGATATGGGATATAAATTTTGACGGATTAGAGGAAAATGGTGTAACAAGAATAATTACAGCTGGAAAAAGGCCATATGATATTGCAATAAGAATAAAAAC
>CANRML010000023.1 GCA_947631725.1 uncultured Clostridia bacterium | reverse complement strand
CCAGATGTTAAACCTTTAAGAGATATTTTTATGACATATGAATTATTAGCATATCTTTCTGTAAAAGCAGATAGATTACACTTAAAAACATGTGAAATTCCTGTAAGACGTGAATATCCTAAAAAAGGAAAAACTCCAACTAAAATTAGTGCAGTCAAAGGAAATAGTGAATTACTAAAGATATTATTTAATAATATGTTTCATAAATATGATGTAAAATAATTAAAAAAGGAGGCTCAAAATGGCATATGACAAAATAATAATCGGAGCTGGAATTTATGGCTTGTATTCTGCACTATTTTGCGGAGAAAAAGGACAGAAAATATTAGTATTGGAAAAAGACGCAGAACCTTTTAAAAGAGCAACATATATCAATCAAGCACGTGTACATATGGGATACCATTATCCACGTTCACTATCTACTGCAATTAAGTCTGCAAAATATTTTGAAAGATTTAACAAAGCTTATGGATTTTCTGAATTAACTGAATTTGATCAAATTTATGCAACTTCAACAAATTTTTCTTGGACAAATGCAGAACAATTTAGAAAATTTTGTAAAGCAGCTGATATAAAATGTGAAGATGTACCTATAGGAAAATACTTTAAAGAAGGTACTTGTGACGGAAGTTTCTTAACAAAAGAATATACATATGATGCACAAATTTTAAAACAATATTTTTTAGAAGAAATAAAAAAATTGAAAAATGTTGAGATAAAATATAATTGTGATATTGAAAAAATAGTAAAACAACAGGACACATATGAAATCAAATTAAAAACTGGAGAGAGTTTCCAAACTCCATTTTTATTAAATGCAACATATGCATCTGTAAATCAGATTTTAAATATGCTAGGATATGAACCATTTAAAATTAAATATGAGTTATGTGAGATTATATTATGCACAGTAAGTGAGAATCTTAAAAATACAGGTATTACAGTTATGGATGGACCATTTTTTTCTATAATGCCATTTGGAAAAACAGGATATCACTCTCTAACTTCTGTTACTTTTACACCACATATTACAAGTTATGACACTTTACCAACTTTTGGATGTCAAAAAGAATCTAAAGGTTTTTGTACACCAGAAAAATTAGGAAATTGTAATGACTGCCCAGCAAAACCTAAAACAGCTTGGAGCTATATGTCAAATTTAGCAAAGAAATATTTGAAAGATGAATATAAATTTGAATATAAAGAATCTCTATTTTCAATGAAACCAATTTTAAAAACTTCAGAAATAGATGACTCAAGACCAACAGTTATAAAACAATTTTCTACAAATCCAACTTTTATAAGTGTATTATCTGGTAAGATAAATACAGTATTTGATTTAGATGAGGTGTTAATATGATTACAAACAAAGAAAAGAACTTTATTTCAGCAGTTGTGTATGTACATAATAATGAAAAAGAAATTGCAAATTTTTTAGAAAAATTAAATAAAAAATTAGATGAGAATTTCGAAAAATATGAAATTATATGTGTTAATGATAAGTCTATAGATAATAGTGTAGAAGAAATAAAAAGAGTTTCTAATAAAATGAACACTATGGTTAACATTATTAATATGAGCTATTATCAAGGAATAGAATTATCAATGAACGCAGGTGTAGACTTAAGCATAGGGGACTTTGTATATGAATTTGATAATATAACTATTGACTATGATTTAGATGTCATAATTCAAGTATATCAAGAAACTTTAAAAGGATATGACATAGTTTCAGCAGCTTCTAATAGAAAGAAAAGATTTAGTTCAAGAGTTTTTTATAAAATATTTAATAAAAATTCTAATAGTATGTATTCAATACATACAGAAACTTTTCGAATACTTTCTAGAAGAGCAATTAATCGTGTGAAATCTTTAAATACTACAATTCCTTATCGTAAAGCAATATATGCAAATTGTGGATTGAAATTAAGTCATATATATTATCAATCATTGCAAAATAGTGACTCTAAAATGACAAAAGAAATACAAGATACTAGAAAAGATTTAGCTGTTGATTCAATTATTTTATTTACAGATGTTGCATATAAACTTGCAATTACAATGGCACTTATTATGATGCTTGTTGCAATAGGAACAGGTGTATATACAATATATATTTTCTTATCTTCACAACCAATTGCAGGTTGGACAACGACTATGTTACTTTTATCATTTGCTTTTTTTGGAATATTTGCTTTATTAACACTTATGATTAAATATTTAACAATCTTAATAGATTTGATATTTAAGAAACAAAAATATTTGATTGAATCAATTGAAAAAATAACAAAATAGTAATAAAGGCCTAGATTTATCTAGGTCTTATAAATTTATATAATTTTAACCAAAGCATAATAGACTTTGTTTTTTCTTTTTTTATTAAATGTAGTAAGATAGATGTATGTAAATCTTTTGCATATTCTATTACATATTTATTTTTATATGGATCATCCCCAAATTCATTAAACTTTTTACAAAATAGAGGTATTAATCTTAATTGTTCCTCCTTTGACAATTCAGAAATAGGGTAAATAAGTAAAGCTAAAATCTGATGTGTATAAACTGAACCTTTAATCTGTAATTGAATATCTTCTGGCAAAATTTTAGCTTGTTCATAGCAAATTTTAGCTGTGTCAAAGGCTACAAAACGTTTTTCATCAAAACCGCTATTTTGAATAGAACCAGAACGTTGGAAATATTTATAAAAAGGCTTATCAATTTTATAAATAGATTTTGCTTTTGCAAGTAAAATAGGTGTAACTGCAATATCTTCATTATTTAGTCCTACAGGGAAGGTAAAATCTGTATACAAATCCTTTTTTATTATTTTATTCCAAGATGCAGCCATAAGAGGAGCATCAATTAATTTAAAATAATCTGTATCACGCTTAAAATTAGTACAATGACTAATATGTGAATCTCCATTTTCATATACTTGTTCTACATCACAGTATACGACATCTGCATCTTTTTTTAGAGCTAATTTAAGCATCTCTTTATGCATGTTTTCATCAACATAATCATCAGAATCAACAAATGTTATATATTTACCTGTAGCTTTTGATATTCCAAAGTTTTTAGCATCTGATAAACCACCATTTTGTTTTTTAAAATATTTTATTATATCTGGATATTTTTCTTCAAATTTTTTAATTATACTTTCTGAATTATCAGGAGAACCATCATTAACTACAATAACTTCGGTCTTTTGAGGAATATTTTTTAGAAGACTATTTAAACATTTTTCTAAATATTTTTCTGTATTATATACTGGTACAATTATTGAAAGGTTTAATTCTTCATTATTCAAGACCAAAACGCCTCCTTTCATTTTCTCTTCTTTGATATACCAATTTTTTAACATTTTCTGACACATTTACAGCATTTAAAATATAATCTTGCATACGACAAATTTCCTCAAATTCTTGTGCGCCTGAAGTTGTTAAAGTAATAGATTTTTTTTGCATACGATGATAATTCAAAGAATCTCTAAAATATGAAATACTACCATGTTCTAATATTTTACTGTAAAAATACCAATCTCCAGCTAATCTAAATGTTTGAGCTGTTTTTAATAAATCATCATAATCAATATTAGGCAATTTTTTAAATACTACACTAGAAACATTTGCTATTGTGTTATTTATACACATCGTACTAGAAAGTTCATCTAAGCCAGAACAATGATAATTTTGATCCCATTTGCCACATTTAAAAATATCTATCCATACACGTAAATTATTCATTAATATAACATTTTTTTCATCCATTGTTAATGATTCACAATAAGAAATAACTGTATCTGTATGTTCAAAACCTGTCATTATTGTTTCTAAAAAAATAGGGGAGCAACTGTCATCTGCTTCTGCTATCCAAAGATAATCTCCAGTTGATAGAGAAAATGCTTTTTGCCAGCCACAAAATACATTACCACTATTTACATCATTTTTAATAAACTCAATTTTTAAATTAGGAAATTTTTTATATAATTTTTTAATCTTTTTCTCAATAACAGCAACACTATTATCTTTAGAACAATCATCAATAATAATTAACTCATAAATAGGATATGTTTGATTAACAACTGAATCTATTCTTTCTACAATATAATTTTCATAATTATAATTTGGTATAACTACTGAAACTTTTTTTGGATTATCAATATTTAATTTTTTAGGAATATTTTTATAAATATTTGTTTTTGGTTTGAAGAAATTTTTAAATTGAAACATATTAAAATAAATTCCTTTCTAATGAATTTTAAAAACTGATTATTTTGTTCATATTATATTATAAATAACATAATAAAGTCAACCAATAAGCAGAATTAAATTTTTATATTATAAGCATTGCCTTTTTTAGGTATTTTTGATATACTTATGTCATAATTTAGTTTATATCCTCGAAAGGAAAGATGTTAAAATGAATCAAAGTAAAATTACTGTAATAGTGCCTTGCTATAATGTAGAAAAATATGTACAAAAAAGTATAGAATCCTTATTAAATCAAACATATAAAAATTTGGAAATTATTGTAATAGATGATTGTTCAACAGATAATACTTATTCAGTATTAAAAGAATTATTAAGTAAAAATAAAGACAAATTTACTCTATATCAAAATGATAAAAACAGAGGATTAGCATATACAAGAAATAGGGGAATAAGCCTTGCAAGTTCAAAATATATTGGATTCATTGATTCAGATGATTATATTGACACTAATTATTATGAAACACTAATGAACATAATGAAAAAAGAAAATGCAGAAATAGTTATTTCTGATATGCAATTCGAAACAGAAAATGAAAAGACACTTTCTACTTTAGGCACAACTATTGATGTAAAAAATCGAGATATAAAATTAGCAGTTATAGATACAGGGGTATCCGCTTCTGCATGTAATAAACTATTTAAAAAAGAAACAATTGAAAAATATCCTTTCCCAGAAGGAAAAGTCAATGAAGATATCGCAACAACTTTTCCAGCTATTTTACATGCAAATTCTGTAGCATATACAGACAAAGTAAAATATCATTATATTCAAAGAAATAATTCAATTCAAAACTCTGAATTTTCAGAAAAGAGATTTGACATAATACAATCAGTAGAATTAACTTTGGAAAGAATAAAGGATGTAAAAAATTATGAAGAATCTAAGAATATAATTTTATATCACCAAATTTTAATGTTATATGTTTTTGTAATAACACCTTTAAAAGGTTTTAAAAACAGGCAAAAATACTTAAAAATGTTTATAAAAAAACAATCAAACATTAGAATAGAAAAAAATAAAACAATAGTAAAAAGATATCTTTCAACTCTAGGAAAATTTAAAAAAATATATTGGTATATGGTAATAAATTTATTAAGGTTAAAATCTGCAACATTGATAAATTTATTGATAAGTATGGCACATATTATTGTAAGATTAAGACAAAAAACAGTTATAAAGAAAGATATAACTTTTTTAGACATAATAAATGTTGCAAAAAAACAGAAGGAAAAGAGAAAATCAAAAATATCTATTTCTGCTGTAGTTCCGAATTATAATTATCAAGAATTTTTATTGCAAAGAGTTTATAGTATTTTATACCAAACAAAGAAAATAGAAGAACTAATTTTATTAGATGATTGTTCAACAGATAACAGCAGAGAAATTATTGATGAACTTGTAGAAAAGTTAAAACCATATATAAAAGTTAGAAAAGTGTATAATGAACAAAATACAGGAATTGCTTTTAAACAATGGAAAAAAGGTTTTGAACTAGCAGAGGGTGATTATGTATGGATTGCCGAAGCAGATGATTTTTGTGACAAAAATATGTTGAAAAAACTTATTAAGCAGATAAAAAAAGATAAAAAAACAATGATTGCTTATGTTGACACAGCATTTATTGATACAGATGGAAAAATTGTTTTAAAATCAATAAAACCAGAAATTGATATTCGTAAAACAGGACATTGGAACCACTCATATATAAATAACGGACAAAATGAACTTCAAGATTATACATTTTTAAATTGTACTATTGCAAATGTATCTTCTTGCTTAATCAAAAATGGAGATTATAGAGAAATTTTTGAAAAAGCAGAAACATATATGCAATCTGGAGATTGGGTTTTTTACTCACACTTAATGACATTAGGAAATATTGCCTATGTTAATAAACCATATAATTATTATCGTATTCATGGTGATAATATATCAAGTGTTATGGATAAGAAAAAACACCTAGAAGAGATTAAAAAAATTCACAATGGTATGAGAGACTTGACAAGTATTACAAGTTGGCATGAAAAAGAATTCCAAAAACGTTATGAATTTTTAGAAAAAGTTTGGAACTTAAAAGAAAAAGAAGACTAGATTAGAAAAGGGGAAAATTTTAAAAAATGAAGGAATATGTAAAAAAGCATAAAGATATTATATTAGTCATAGCTATATTTATTATATTTGCAATTTTTTTAATATTTCAACACCAATTTTTATATTTATATCATGATGATTATGGCTATGCATCTTTAAGCTATGTAGGTGGTGCTCCTGAAAATATTCATGGAACAAATTTTACATTTTCAGATATAATAAACTTTTTACAAAAACATTATATGAACTGGGGACGGAAGAGTATTATCATTTTTTGTAGAGGTTGCTGGTTTACACTATTTAGGATTAAATGGATTCCGTATCTTACAAGCAATTACTATTTTAGGCATTTTCTTTTTAATCTATTTAATTATGAGCAAGGTGTTAGACAAAAGAATAAAAAAATGGATAATAGCACTTGTTACAGTTACTTTATATGGTATTACAGAATATAGAGCTTTTGCAGATGGCATTTTTTGGATAACTGCTTCAGTTTTATATGTTTGCCCTATATTTTTCTTACTTTCATTTATATATTTATATTCCTTCAAACAGAATATGAAAAATGAAGGTAAATTTAAGAAATTCATTTATATTGTTTTACTTGGAGTTACTATATTTATAGCAACATTTTCTCAAGAACAAATTGCTGTTGCAAGTTTTGCATATATATTAATATGGACAGGCTATAATATTATTAAAAATAAAAAAATAAGTAAGCTAGATATATTTTTAACAATTATAAGTGGTATAGGATTTGCAATTTTAATGTTAGCACCAGGAAATGAAATAAGAAAACAAGCTCCATCAAGTGCAAATTTTTATCAAATGCCTTTTTTACAAAGAACTGGCAAAGGTATAGCAGAAACACTTATTGGAAATTTTGCTGAATATAATAAAATTTTTCAGTTTTTCTTTTTTGGAACAGCATTATTATTTGGAATAAAAAACTTACAAAAAAATACAGGACTTAAGAGCTTAAATATACTTAATTTAATATCAACATCAGGGATATTTTTAATTACCTTTATAAAAGAACAAGGATATTTTAAATTTGCTTATAATATATTTGATAATCCAATATATAAAGTAGGAATTACTTTAATAGCATTAATGCAGTTAGGACTAATTGCATATAGTATAACAATTTATTTATGGAATAGAGGTACAAAAAGCTTAGCAATTTTATTTTGGTGTGCAATTTTTTCACAAGGAGCTATGATAGTTGCACCATATTTCCCAGTACGTTCTAGTCTCATATTTGAATATTTGTACAATTTAATAGGAATTGTTATTATAGGAGATATATATTCAGAAGGTAATAACCAAATAATTACTTCTTGCTTGGTAATACCATTTCTTGTATTATGTATTTTTAATAGTGCTGAAATTACAAAAGGATATAAAGATAATAGTTTTGTAAATGAAGAAAATAATCAGAAATTAGAAATTGTATCAGAAAAAATAAAAGCAGGAGAAAATATTACTAACATAACTTTAAAGAAATTGCCAAATGCAAACTATAGTGGGGCTCAGCCATATCAGGAAAATAGTGATTATATATTATGGTGGATAAAAGCATATTATGATCTACCTTTAACAGAAATTGATATTCAATATGAATAAGAAAGTAGGAAAAAATGGAAAAATTAAAGGAACTTTTAATTAAATATAAAGATGTAGTATTTTATATAATATTTGGAATACTAACAACAATAATAAATATTGGATCATTTTACATCTTACACTCTCTTTTGCATTGGGAAGAAAATATATCTAATATAATTGCTATAACACTTGCTGTTCTTGTAGCATATTTCACTAACAAGGATTTAGTATTTCACTCTCAAGCAAGAGGTAGTAGAGAAAAAATAATAGAATTTTTTAAGTTTATTTTAGGTAGACTTTTTACTATGGTTGTTGAATATGTTGGATGTTTATTATTATTCAAATATGCTCCAATTCCAGCAATTATAAGCAAATGCGGGATGACAATTATTGTAATTATTTTAAACTTTTTTATTAGCAAATTTTTTGCTTTTAAGAAAAAAGAGTAATATTATTAGGAGTGAATAAAAATGAAAAAAGTATCTTTTGTTATACCAATGTACTACGAAGAAAAAGTAGTAGAGGAATGTTATAAAAGGGTAAAAAATGTTTTAAATGAATTAACTCAATATGATAGTGAAATAATTGTAGTAAATGATGGAAGTAAAGACCAAACATTACCAATATTAGAAAAATTAGCAAAAAATGATAAAACATTAAAAGTAATTTCTTTTTCTCGTAATTTTGGACATCAAGCAGCAGTAACAGCAGGCTTGCAATATGTTACTGGTGATGCTATTGTCATTATAGATGCAGATATGCAAGATCCACCAGAATTAATTAAAGAAATGTTAGAATTGTGGGAACAAGGAAATGAAGTTATATATGGTAAAAGAAAAACAAGAAAAGGTGAAAGTGCTTTTAAATTATTAACTGCAAAGATGTTTTACAAAACTCTAAATGCTCTATCAGATGTAGAAATCCCAAAAGATACAGGAGATTTTAGACTAGTAGATAGAAAAGTTGTAGATACAATAAATCAATTACCAGAACATAATAAATTTTTAAGAGGTCTATTTAGTTGGGTAGGGTATAAACAAATACCATATGAATATGAAAGACAAGAACGTTTTGCAGGAACTACTAAATATCCACTTAAAAAAATGCTAAAACTAGCTTCAGATGGTATAATTAGTTTTTCAACAAAGCCTTTAAAATTGGTAGGAACATTAGGAATATTGTCTGTTTTAATATCTTTTATTTTATTAGTTTATGCTATAATTTCATATATTTTTAAATTAAATGACTTATCAGCAGGTTGGACATCTATTATGGTAGCAATTACATTTTTTGCAGGAATTCAATTACTATCAATTTGGATTATTGCAGAATATATTGGTAGAATTTATGACGAATCAAAGAAAAGACCACAATATATAATAGATAAAAAAATAAATATAGAGGAGTAAAAAATGGAAAAAATATCAATTATTGTGCCATGTTACAATGAAGAAGAATCAATACCACTATTTTATAAAGAAACTGAAGAAGTAAAAATGAAGGATTTCCCTGAAACAGAATTTGAGTACATATTTGTAGATGATGGCTCAAGTGATAAAACTTTAGATGAAATAAAAAAACTATCAAGTCAAAATGAAGCAGTTAGATATATTTCATTTTCTCGTAATTTTGGAAAAGAAGCGGCTATGCTTGCAGGATTAGATGAGGCAACAGGAGATTATATTACACTAATGGATGCAGACTTACAAGACCCACCAAGTTTACTTAGAAAAATGTATGATATGATAAAAAACGAGGGATATGACTGCATTGCAACTAGACGTATTACAAGAAAAGGAGAACCTCCAATACGTAGCTTTTTTGCAAGATGTTTTTATAAACTAATAAACCATATTTCAGATGTAAAGATGGTAGATGGTGCAAGAGATTTTAGATTAATGACAAGACAAATGGTAGATAATGTTACTTCAATTAGAGAATATAATCGATTTTCAAAAGGATTATTTAGCTTTGTAGGATTTAAAACAAAATGGATTGAATATGAAAATGTAGAAAGAGTTGCAGGTAAAACTAAATGGTCTTTTTGGAAGTTATTTAAGTATGCAATAGAAGGAATAACAGCTTTTTCAACAGCACCACTAATTTTTTCATCATTTATTGGCTTACTATTTTGCGTTGTTTCATTTTTCTTAATACTATTTATAATTATAAAAACACTAATATATGGAGATCCAACAAGTGGATGGCCATCAATGGTATGTATTATTTTCTTTGTAAGTGGTGTCCAACTATTTTCTCTAGGAATTATAGGGCAATACCTATCAAAAACATACTTAGAAGTAAAACATAGACCAACATATATAATAAAAGAAAAAAAGTAAGATAAATGCTTGTCTTTTAAGCCGAATAATGATAATATATTACATGAGAAAGAAGTGAAAAAAATGAAAATACTAATTACAGGTGCAAATGGAATGCTTGCAAAAGCAGTAATTAAAAGATTAAATAATGAAAATGAATTAATATTAACTGATGTTGAAGATTTAGATATTACAGATGAAACAGCAGTAATGAACTTTGTAAAAGAAATGGAACCTAAATATATAATTAATTGTGCAGCATTTACAGCAGTAGATAAAGCAGAAGAAGTATATGATTTAGCAGATAAAATTAATGCAGATGGACCAAAGAATTTAGCCAAAGCTGCTAAAAGTGTTGATGCAACTTTAATTCATATTAGTACAGATTATGTATTTGATGGAGATTTAGATGTATCAAAATTCTATCGAGAAGAAGATAAAGTAGGACCTGTTACTGTTTATGGAAAAACAAAATTACATGGAGAAGAACAGGTAGAAAATAATACAGATAAATACTACATTTTTAGAACAGCTTGGCTATATGGAGATGGCAATAATTTTGTTAGAACAATGTTAAAACTTGGAAAAGAAAAAGAAGAATTATCTGTTGTTTCAGACCAACATGGAAGCCCTACATATGCTGAGGACTTAGCAAATATTATTGGTGAAGCAATTGAAAAGAAAATACCATATGGGTTATATCATTCAACAAATCAAGGCTTCACAACATGGTATGAATTTACAAAAAAGATATTTGAACTTGCAAATATTAGTTGTAAAGTAAAACCAGTTACATCAGAAGAATTTATAAGACCTGCAAAAAGACCAAAAAATTCTCAATTAAGTAAGGAAAAATTATTATCACAAGGAATTAATATTCCAAATTGGGAAGATGGATTAAAAAGATATTTAGAGGTAGAATTACACAATATATCTTAATTTACAGTGATAATAACGATTTGATAACACATTGTAATTCCTAAAAAGTTTGATAATCGTTATTTATAAAACAGATACAAAGGAAAATATCAATTTTCCTTTGATTATCTGATATATAAAAAGAAATGAGGTAAAAATGAAGAAAAGAAAAGGAATCATTTTAGCAGGAGGAAGCGGAACAAGATTATATCCACTAACACTTGCTATATCAAAACAAATTATGCCAGTATATGACAAGCCTATGATCTATTATCCATTATCTGTACTTATGGAAGCAGACATAAAAGAAGTATTGATAATATCAACACCTAGAGATATTACTGTATTTCAAGAACTATTAGGAGATGGAAACCAATGGGGGATGCGTTTTGAATATAAAGTGCAAGAAAAACCAAATGGCTTAGCTGAAGCCTTTATAATAGGTGAAGACTTTATAGGCGAAGATAATGTTGCAATGATATTGGGTGACAATATGTTTTATGGCTCACATTTACCAGAACTATTACAAAGAGCAAATGAAAGGGAAAATGAATCAACAATATTTGGCTTTTATGTAAAAGATCCTAGAAGATATGGAGTTGTTGAAATAGCAGATGATGGAAGAGCTATATCTATAGAGGAAAAACCTGAAAATCCAAAATCAAATTTTGCAGTACCAGGGTTATATTTCTATACTAATGATGTTATAGATATTGCAAAAAATGTAAAACCATCTGCACGTGGAGAAATTGAAATAACTTCAATAAATGATGAATATATGAAAAAAGGAAAACTAACAGTTGAAAAATTGGGAAGAGGGATGGCTTGGTTTGATACAGGTACACATGATGCATTACTAGAAACTGCAAGTTTTGTTCAAACTATTGAAAAACGTCAAGGAATGCAAGTTTGTTGTCCAGAAGAAATTGCATATCGTAAAAGATGGATTAACAAAGAAAAACTAATAGAAATTTCTCAACCATTTATGAAAACAGAATATGGACAATATTTAAAAAATTTGGCTGAAGGTAAAATTTAAAAGGAGAGAAAATGTTTTTAGACAAATTGAAAAAGATATATAAATCAGATATTTTTCCTTTTTTAGTATATATTTTTCTAATGATTTGTTTTCATTTCTTAATACAAAAAACAGGAACTGATGATATATTTTTTGGCAATGCTTGTAATAACACAAGCTTATGGGAATATCTATTAAACCGTTATCAAAATTGGACTTCTCGTCTAGTTATTGAAGCAGGAGAAGTAATATCTTGTGGCTTTTTACCTTTGACTTTATGGAAATTTATAGATATATGTATGTACATATTATTACTTTATTCTATTTCAAAACTAATCATTACAGAAAATAAAAGGAAAATGAATTTTATCCTTGTTGGAAGTTTACTTTGTATTCCAATATTTATATTGGCAGAAGCTGGATGGGTATCTACAATAAATAACTATATATGGACTGCAGCGACTGGACTATATGCTATGATACCATTAAGGAAAATTTATAACAATGAAAAAATTAATATTCCTCAAGCTTTGAGTTATATAGTTGCAATAATATATGCAAGTAATCAAGAACAGATGGCAGGTATTTTATTTATTGTATATGCATGTTTTACATTTATATATACAAGAAACAAAAAAATTAAACCTATAATATGGATATTAGATGCTATAATAGTTATTAGCTTAATTTCAATTTTATTATGTCCAGGAAATGCAGTTAGAAAAGTGCAAGAAATTGCAAATTGTTATCCAGAATATGCAAATTTTGGGATTTTAAAAAAATTACAAATAGGTTTAACATCTATGATGGATTACTGTTTAGTGCAAGAAAGATTATTATTTGTTGTATTTATGTTTGTCATAACTTTAGCACTTTGGAAAAATGCAAATAATTTAAAATCTAAAATCTTTGCAATAACTCCAATTGGAATATGTATTGGCTTTAAATATTGTAATACATTTCTTAGTAAAGTAGACTTTATTGATTTAGAGCACTCTGAAATTTATTTATACTTTAAAGTTATTGTATATCTTGCAATACTAGTATTACTTGCAATTAGCTTATATAGAATTTTCAAAAATGATGTAAAGAAAAGTTCTTTATCTATTTTGATATTTTTTACTGGAGTAATTAGTAGATATGTTATGGCATTTTCTCCTACAGTATATGCTTCAGGAGAAAGAACATCTATGTTTTTCTATATATCAATGTGTATGTTAATAGTATATATTTGCAATAATTTATTTAGATAATGTAAAAAGTTTTATGAAAAAATAAAAAAAAGTACATTGAAAATCAAATACAGGTAAAAAGACGATAATC
>CANRML010000022.1 GCA_947631725.1 uncultured Clostridia bacterium | reverse complement strand
AATGCTTCAAACTCAAGGCTTTCATTTCTATGTGTGCCTTTGAGCGAAGCGAGAAAGGAATGGAATTTATTATGGAACAAATGACAATAGAAGAATTAGAAAAAAATTTAAATAAATGGGAAAATGAAACTATTATATTTGACTTAACAGGTTTAGTATCTACAGAAATAAAAATAGAGAATATAAAAGCGACATCAACACAAGAAGATATTACAATAAAAAATAAGCTATATGAAAACGAAAAAATAAGCTTAAATAAACGTCAAATAATGAAAATTATAAAAGGTGAAGAACAATGTTTTTTAGTCAAATTTGATGACCTGCAAATGGTTAGAATTTGCAGGTATCAAGAAGCAGATATATAAACTATTTAAGACTATTTGAAATATTCATGCACAAATCAATAAATAAACTGTGATTTTTTTGAGGTATACCTTTTAAAAGTTCAACAAATGTTTTATCAGCATTTTTTGCTGTAATTCCAAAAATAATGTAATCTAAACTAGATTGTAAAACATTTGCTATTCTGCAAACTGTTGATAAACTAGGGATACTATAACCTCTTTCAATTTCACTGATATAAGAAGGACAAACATCAATTAGTTCTGATAGTTTTTCTTGAGTGATACCAAACTCTTTTCTTTTAATTTTTATCCTCTTACCAATTTCTATATAATTTAATTCATCCATTTAATTCACCTCGTCTTATAAAATATTTTATAATGAAAGTAGGGGAAATAAAACAAACTAAAACTATTGAAATACAACTAATAGTGAAAAATATTTTAGAAATAACTAAACTAAAATATTGACAAAAATTGAAACAATAGTATAGAATAAACATATAAAATCAAGAGAAAAGAAGGAATGAAATATGCAAAAGAAAATTCAAAAAGATAGAGGCTCTGTAACTGTTTTGGTATTATCAAGTATTTTGGTTATATTACTTGTTCTTGTTAGTATTTATGTAGCATCAAATAACAGAAGTAGAACAGAAAAAGAAACATTTAGGAAAATTAAAGAAGCTTATGATATGACTGAAGAAGAAATGCAAGAACTATATGACAAAATAACTACAGGAAAATTAGAAAAATTAAATCCACCTGAAATGTTAGATGGGATGAAGAAAATAATGTTTACAGAACCAACAGAAGAAAAAAAAGGTGAAATAGTGCAAGAAGGAGAAGCAGATTTTGATGAAAAACAATGGTATTCATATAAAACAGGAAAATGGGCAAATGCACAAACACAAGATGGAAGTATGTGGGTTTGGATACCAAGATTTGCATATAAAATAGAAGAACAACCAGAATATTCTGATAATGTTGCAACTTCAGGAGGTAGTATAAAAATAAAATTTTTGATAGGAAATTCTGACGAATATTATGCAGATGATGGAAGTATAGAAACAGCAAAAAGGGAAGATGCAAATAGCTCAGAATATAAAGTACATCCAGCATTTACAAAAGAAACAGATTCAAATTATGAAAATGGTGGAGGAAACAGAGAACTAACAGGAATATGGGTAGCAAAATTTGAAGCAGGATATGCTGGGGGAAATAATAATGCACCAATAAAAGAAAGTGAGCAAGAATATAGCAAATCAACAATGACATTAGGAGAAACAGAAATAACTGAAACTGATAATAATTCAGCAAGGAACTGGTTAGATGGTGTATATGGAGCCAATAAAACAAAAATAAAATATCCAACTTTCCAAGGAGTAACATATTCAATGAACTATATAAGCAATAATGATGCATTTGCTATTGCACAAGGATTAACAGAACAAGGAAATATTTATGGATTTACAGATAATGCAAGTAGCCATTTAATGAAAAATAGTGAGTGGGGAGCTGTTGCATATTTAAGTCAAAGCGAATATGGTTCAAACAAATCAAATGTTTATATAAATAATATTACATTAAATAGTGGAAAAGAAGCAAGATCATCAGAAAAAGGACAAACAGGTGTAGAAAGTGTATATGCAGTAACAGGTGTTACAGGAGGAACAAAAAGCGGAAAAGAAGTAGAAGCAGATATTACAGATATTAATAATACAACAGCTAATACAGCAAGTGTAAAAGGCGTATATACATGGAACCAAAGAACAGGACAAAATGCAAGCTCAACAGGAACAATATACGGAATTTATGACTTAAATGGAGGGCTAGCTGAAAAAGTATCAGATTATGTTGCAAATGATAACAAAAAACTTTTAGAAAATGGAGCCAATTATGCAAATGGCAAAAGTTCTCAATATGTAAAGGCATATGCAAGTGGAGAATCATCTAGAAATAATAATTTTTCAGCAAACTCAGAAATATATGGAGATGCAATTTCTGAAACATCAAAAGAATCAGGAAATACATCAAGTTGGTTTGAAGATGCTTCTATATATCCAGAAGGAGCTGAACCATTTTTCCTAAGAGGTGGTAACTGGTCTGAAAAGGAAAGTGCAGGAGTTTTTAACTATGAAAAAACAGATGGCTCAGGTGCATATAATTTAGGATTTAGAGCAGTTTTAGTTGCTAAGTAAAAATGTTAAAAAACACTAAAAGAATACTTGAAAAGTATTCTTTTTTGATATAAAATAGTATTGCCAAGAGGAATTAGGAAATAATAACTAAGGGAGGAATAAATATGAATAAAAAGAATATAAAAGATGTTGATTTAAAAGGAAAGAAAGTATTTGTGAGATGTGATTTTAATGTACCAATGGATGAAAATCAAAACATCACAAACAATACAAGAATTGTTGCAGCATTACCAACAATTCAATATTTATTAGAACAAAACTGCAAAATAATTTTAGCATCACATTTAGGAAGACCAAAAGGAGAATTCAAACCAGAATTTTCATTAAAACCAGTAGCTAAAGAATTATCAAAACTATTAGGAAAACCAGTTATAATGGCAGAAGATGTTATAGGTGAAGACGCAATGCAAAAAGCACAAAACTTGCAAGAAGGAGAAATTTTACTATTAGAAAATGTTAGATTTCATAACGAAGAAACAGAAAATGACCCAGAATTTTCTAAAAAATTAGCTTCTATGGCAGAGCTTTTTGTAAATGACGCATTTGGAACAGCACATAGAGCACACAGCTCTACAACAGGAATTGCTGATTATCTTCCAGCAGTATCAGGATTTCTAATGGAAAAAGAAATACAATTTTTGGGAAATGCAATAGAAAATCCTGAAAGACCATTTATAGCTATTTTAGGTGGAGCTAAAGTCTCAGATAAAATAGGAGTTATAGAAAACTTACTAGATAAAGTAGATACCTTATTAATCGGAGGAGGGATGGCATATACATTTATTAAGGCACAAGGATATGAGGTTGGAAATTCAATTTGTGAATTAGATAAACTAGAATTAGCAAATCACTTAGTAGAAAAAGCAAAAGAAAAAGGAGTAAAATTAGTATTACCAATAGATACCAAAATTGCTAAAGAAGCAACAGAAGATGCTGAAAGCAAAACAGTTAAATACACAGAAATTCCAGCAGATTGGGAAGGATTTGATGTAGGAGAAGAAACAATAAAAGAATTCAAAGAAGAAATAGAAAAAGCAAAAACAATAGTATGGAATGGACCATTAGGATTATTTGAAGTTAATCAATTTGCAATAGGAACAAATGAAATAGCAAAAGCTGTTGCAGAAGCAGATGCTACAACAATTGTTGGCGGAGGAGATTCAATATCTGCTATAAAAAAGGCAGGAGTACAAGATAAAATAACACATATTTCTACTGGTGGTGGAGCATCATTAGAATTTTTAGAAGGAAAGAAATTACCAGGAATAGAAGCTTTGATGGATAAAAATTAAGGAGGTAAATATGAGAAGAAAAGTTATTGCAGGAAACTGGAAAATGAATAAACTACCAAATGAAGCAATACAATTTATTGAAGAATTAATACCACTTGTGAAAGATACCGAAAATGAAGTAATACTATGTGTACCATATACTGATTTATTTTATAGCTTACTTACAGCGCAAAATACAAATATAAAAATAGGTGCACAAAATATGCATTTTGAAGAAAAAGGAGCATACACAGGAGAGGTATCACCAAATATGTTAAAATCAATTGGAGTTCAATATGTTATAATAGGACACTCAGAAAGAAGACAATATTTTAACGAAACAGACGAAAGTGTAAATAAAAAAGTAAAAGCAGCACTTGCAAATGGTTTAAAACCAATTGTGTGTGTAGGAGAAACTTTAGAACAAAGAGAAGCAGGCAAAGCAGAAGAAATTATTACAACACAAACTGCTCTTGCTTTAGAGGGATTGACAAATGAACAAATTAAAGATATAATAATTGCTTATGAGCCAATTTGGGCAATTGGAACAGGAAAAACTGCTACAAATGAAGATGCAAATTGTTCAATAAAAGCAATTCGTAACAAAATTTGTCAAATATATGGACAAAATGTATCAGAAAGCATTATAATACAGTATGGCGGTAGTGTTAAATCTACAAATTGCCAAGAACTATTTACTATGTCAGATATTGACGGAGGACTTGTCGGAGGAGCCAGTCTAGATGCAGAAGAATTTTCTAAAATCGTCAATTACAATAAATAGCTATAGGAAAAAGTAAAGAAGGATGGTTGATATGAAAGATAAAGTAACAATGCTAATGATATTAGATGGATTTGGAGATAATCCACATAAAGATGGAAACGCAATTAAACTTGCCAAAACACCTAATATAGATAAACTAATGAAAAAATATCCACATACAGACATATTTACAAGTGGTTTGCATGTTGGATTACCAGAAGGACAAATGGGAAATTCAGAAGTAGGACATACAAATATAGGAGCAGGAAGAATTGTATATCAAGAATTAACAAGAATTACAAAATCAATTGAAGAAGGAGAATTTTTCACAAATCAAGAATTTATAAATGCAATAGATAATTGTAAGAAAAACAATTCTAAACTTCACATCCTAGGACTAGTGTCTGACGGAGGAGTACACAGTCATATTCGCCATTTATTTGGTTTATTAGAAATGGCAAAAAGAAGAGACTTTGAAGATGTATATATTCATTGCTTTTTAGATGGAAGAGATACACCACCAGCATCAGGAGAAAGCTATATTATGCAATTACAAGACAAAATGAAGGAAAAACAAATTGGAAAGATTGCTACAATTTCAGGAAGATTTTATGCAATGGATAGAGACAAAAGATGGCAAAGAATCCAAAAATGTTATGATGCAATGGTAAATGGAGAAGGAATTAAGGCAATATCTCCAATTAAAGCAATAGAAGATTCTTACCAAAAAGAAGTATTTGACGAATTTATTGAACCAACAGTTATATGTAATGGTGAAACACCAGTAGCAACTATTGAAGATGGAGACTCTGTAATTTTCTTTAATTTCAGACCAGATAGAGCAAGAGAAATTACAAGAGCAATTGTTGACAAAGATTTTAAAGAATTTGAAACAAAACCACTAAATTTATACTATGTATGTTTCACAAACTATGATGAAACAATGCCAAATGTTAAAATTGCATTTAAAAAAGAATTATTAGAAAATACATTTGGTGAGATTGTAAGTAAAAATAATCTAACACAATTAAGAATTGCAGAAACGGAAAAATATGCACATGTTACATTTTTCTTCAATGGTGGGGAAGAAAAACAATACAAAGGAGAAGACAGAATATTAGTCCCATCACCAAAAGTAGAAACATATGATTTAAAACCAGAGATGAGTGCATATGAGGTAACAGATAAAGTAGTAGAAGCATTAAAAAATGATAAATATGATGTTGTAATACTTAACTTTGCAAATACTGATATGGTAGGACATACAGGAAGTTTAGAAGCGGCAATTAAAGCAGTTGAAGCAGTTGATCAATGTGTTGGAAAAATTGTTAAAGTAATTGAAGAGAAAAAAGGAAACCTAATCATAACTGCAGATCACGGAAATGCAGAGCAAATGATTGATTATACAACTGGAGAACCACATACAGCACATACAACAAATCCAGTTCCAATAATATTAGTAACAGATAATAAAGAATATAAACTAAAAGAAAATGGTAAATTAGCAGATTTAGCACCAACAATGTTAGAATTAATGGGCATAAAAAAACCAAAAGAAATGACAGGTGAAAGTTTGTTAAAAAAATAAAAATAGAAGAGGTAATTATGTTAAAACATACACAAAAAATACAAGAATTGTATGAAGACATCCAAAAAACCATCTTTTATATGATACCTGAAAAATGGGAAAGTCTTTATCTATATTCTTCTGTTGTTGAAGAAAAGGAAAATAAAGAGGCTGGTGAATTATTTTTCTACTATGTTCCTAAAGGAATATTGAGAAAAAAGCCAGTCAATGTTTATGAAATTCCTTCAAAATTTAATATTGATGAAGCAGAATATTTAAAATTAGTTGAAGTATTATACTCAAAAATTAAATTGCTAAGACAAGAGTTTAAAAAATTAGAACTAGGAGAAACTTGGAGTAATTTAACATTAATAATAGATAATTCACGCTTCTTGGTAGAATATAATTATGAAGACTTAAAGCAATCTCCACTATCGAGTTATGAAAGACATGTAATATGGAGATGTAAATATTTAGGTATAACAATAGATCAATTGACAAAAGAAGAAAAAGAAATCTTGAAAAGATATGCAACAGGACCTAAGATTTTAGTCAGAACAGAAAGATATAATGCAGGTATTTATATAAAAGACATTGAAAATACAGTTGATTATGATACTCAAAAATTACAAAATTAGTTATCTAATTTAGGAAGTAATTCATATAATATGGATTTATTCCAGTTCATAAATAGAAAGGAGCAAAAAAAATGATTTATTCAAAAGAATTAGAAGAAATGTGTAAAGTAGCAAAAGGAGTAGACCATGGACCAGCGCCAATTCCAGAAGAAGGAAAATGGGTTAAAGCAAAAGAAATTAAAGACATATCAGGATTAACACATGGAATAGGTTGGTGTGCACCACAACAAGGAGCATGTAAATTAACATTAAATGTAAAAGATGGAGTAATCCAAGAAGCATTAGTAGAAACTATAGGATGTTCAGGGATGACACACTCAGCTGCAATGGCAGCAGAAATTTTAACAGGGAAGACAATTTTAGAAGCATTAAATACAGACTTGGTTTGTGACGCAATAAATACTGCAATGAGAGAATTATTCTTACAAATTGTATATGGAAGAACTCAAACAGCTTTTTCAGAAGGTGGATTACCAGTAGGAGCAGGACTTGAAGATTTAGGAAAAGGACATACAAGTCAAGTAGGAACAATATATTCAAGTTCATTAAAAGGACCAAGATACTTAAATCTAACAGAAGGATATATTGTAGAATTAGGATTAGATAAAGATGATCAGATTATAGGTTACAAATATGTACATCTAGGAAAAATGATGGAAAATATCAAAAAAGGAATAGACGCAATGGAAGCAATTGAAAAAGCTTCTGGTACATATGGTAGATTTGATGAAGCAGTTAAAAAGATAGACCCAAGGAAGGAGTAATCTATGAAAATATATTTTTCAGGTTCAATATATGGTGGTAGACAAAAATTACAAACTTATAAAATACTAGTGGAGAAATTGCAAAAATATGGAGAAGTATTAAATCCAGAAGTAGCAGACTCACAAGTAATTGAAAAAGAAAAAAATGTAACAGATGAAAGCATATTTAAAAAGCTAGAACAAAAATTAAATCAAGCAGATATAATTTTTGCAGAGTTAACAGTACCTTCACTAGGGGTAGGGTATGAACTAGGATATGCAGATAGTCATAATAAAAAAATAATAGGTATTTATGACAAAACAGCTGTACAAAAAATAACTACAATGGTAAGAGGCAATAAAAGAATAAAAGTAATACCATATACAGATATTTATGAGATTATAGACAATTTAGGAAGTATATTAGAAAATTTTTAGGAGGTAAGAAAATGGCAGTAACATTTGAAAGTTATGAAAGAAGAATAGACCAAATCAAACCAGTAATGGAAAAATACGGAATAAAAGATTTCGAAGATGCATTAGAGATATGTAAAGAAAAAGGATTCAATCCATATGAAATAGTAAAAGGAGTTCAACCAATTTGCTTTGAAAATGCAGCTTGGGCATATACTTTAGGAGCAGCAATTGCTATAAAAAAAGGCTGTAAAAAAGCGGCAGATGCAGCAAAAGCAATAGGAGAAGGACTACAAGCTTTTTGTATTCCAGGTTCTGTTGCTGATGATAGAAAAGTTGGATTAGGACATGGAAATTTAGCATCTATGCTATTATCAGAAGATACAAAATGTTTTGCTTTTTTAGCAGGACATGAAAGCTTTGCAGCTGCTGAAGGAGCAATTGGTATTGCAAAATCAGCTAATAAAGTAAGAAAAGAACCATTAAGAGTTATACTAAATGGACTTGGAAAAGATGCAGCACAAGTAATTTCAAGAATTAACGGATTTACATATGTAAAAACTGAATTTGACTTTTTCACAGGAAAGGTAAAAGTTGTGGAAGAAATACCATATTCTAATGGTGAAAGAGCAAAAGTAAAATGCTATGGAGCAAATGACGTAAGAGAAGGAGTAGCAATTATGTGGCTAGAAGATGTGGATGTTTCAATCACAGGGAATTCAACAAACCCAACAAGATTCCAACATCCAGTTGCAGGTACATATAAAAAGGAAAGAATAGAAGCAGGTAGAAAATACTTCTCAGTTGCATCAGGTGGAGGAACAGGAAGAACATTACACCCAGATAATATGGCTGCTGGACCTGCATCTTATGGTATGACAGATACAATGGGAAGGATGCACTCAGATGCTCAATTTGCAGGAAGCTCATCAGTACCAGCACATGTAGAAATGATGGGACTAATTGGGATGGGAAATAACCCAATGGTAGGTGCTTCTGTTGCAGTAGCAGTAGCAGTTGAAGAAGCAATGAAATAGAGTATCACAAAGACTTTTATAATATTATAATTGATAAAAGATAGTAACCTAATATGTGGTTACTATTTCTATATATTATCTAACTTAAATACATTTTGTGACCATGATTATTGAAAAAATTATGTATTTTGATATAATGGAAAAAAGATTATATGAAGTTATAAAAGAAAAATATAAAATATAAGTGAGGAAAAATACTATGAAAATTGCAGTATTTATAATGAACGAAGAATATAATGACTATCTAGAAATTGATGAAATTAGAAATGACTATTTTAATTGCCAATTGAAGGAAAATGGAGGAAAATATTATTGTACAAATAAAAAATATTCAATAGCTCTTAACTGTGATGCTGTACTTTTTAAATATAAAGGGATGTATATTGCTCAAGCAGAAAAATGCATAAAATTTGAAAGAGGAAAAAAATCAATTAAGAATTTAGAAAGCTATTATGAATTTAATCCTGAAAAAATAAAATTAAATCCACTTATTAAAGTAGATATGTTAGAACCACTTTTTGAAGCTAAAAATGAGGGACAAAACTATGTAATTGAAAAACAAGTAAAAAAAGACAAGGAAGCAGAAATAAAAGACTTTTTAGAACTATATAAACAACCTTTCTTAGAATCAAAAAAATGGAATAGTTTTGCAAATGAATTGAAATTGAACAATTTATTAAAAGAAATTAACTTATATAATTTTGAAAATATACATACCTCATTTTTTAGTAATTTTATAAAAGAAGATAATATTTACAACTTAGGAAATAAACCATTGAAATTATTTTTAAATTTATTAAAAGAGAAAGATAAAAACTTTCCTGATATTGATATAGGAAAATTTAATGTATATTATCAAAAAAGATATAAAATTGGTCAAAAAAATTCAATTATTCCAGATATAACAGTTGATATTAATGATAAAAATAATAAGGAAAAATATAGAATAATTATTGAAGCAAAAGTTACTGCAGAAGAAAACATATATAAAGATAATATAAGTGAACAAGAAATAAAACAATGTCAAAAATATAGAGAGTTTTTTGAAAAAAAGAAAAACGAAGGAAACACTGAATATAAATATATATATGTATACTTATCTTTCAAAAAGCAAAATGTAGATAATTATATAAATATAACTTTTAAAGACATTGCAAATAAAATTTATGACTTTAATCAATATGATAATTTAAAAAATAAAGATATATTAAAAGATTACTTAAAGACATTTCATGATTTATGTGATAGTAAATATAAATTTGATATAGCAACAATTCCAGATGTTTATTGGAACTCGGAAGAAAATCTAAAAAAAATATATGAAGAAATAAAGCCAGATATAGAGAATATATCGAAATACAAAAAAAGTCGGTAATATTAAAAATTCTGCATTAACAAACAGCTACAAATATGCTCTAGTATTATTTTACAATTTAAAAGGATTATCAGAAAAAGAAAAAGATACAATAAAAAATGTATACAATATGTTAGTTTAATATTTCAAAACTATATAAAAATATAATAGAATAAAAAACTTATAAAGAGTGTACGAGTGACTAGCACGTTGACTACACAGCAACCTATTAAGTTAGGTGCTAAAGCTAGGTTGATAAGGATAACTTTAAGCATTTAAGAAAAGCTATCTTAAATGCTTTTTACTTAACTTATTGTTAGTTATAAAAAAATGAAAGGAGAAATAAAAATGAGAGAAAATGCAAAGTATCTATTAGATAATGTAAATTTTGAAATTCCAATATGTTCTTGGATAATGTATTTGGATAATTTTTTAGGAAAGGAGAAAGCAGAGGAATTTTATGAATATCTTATAAATGCAAGAGATATAAAAAGACTTAATGATATAAGAAATTTAATTAGTTGCATAGGATTTTCAATTTATTCTTTATCTAGAAATGAGCAATTAGCTTTTATTAGCATATTTAAACCTTTTGATACTGAAAGTGAATTAGTAGCAAATATGAAAAGTGGGGTTAAAGATGTATTTGACCATTATGAAAAAAGAAATGTAGAATTACTAAAAAATATTAAAAAATTAGGATATTCTTGTGAACATACAAAATTCAATTGGAAGGATAAAAAACTCAAAGACACATACCAAAGAGAATATGTTCATATAATCTTTAGTGAAGGAGATACCTGTGAGCAATTCAAAAAAAATATAATAAAATTAGCAAAAAAATATAATATTGAAGAAGTTTTAATTACAGACAATATGGAAGATAAAAGAACACAAATGAAGTTAAAATCTAATATTATTGATGTAAATACAGGTAAAGTGAAAGAAAATATTGAAGATACAGCGATTAATACAGTAGAAAATTATTTATCAGATCTAAGTGGAACAAAAGTAATGTTCAATATTCCGTATGAAAATAATAAAAAAATTCTAAATAAAGATGTGCATTACTTAAATATGCAAAATTATTATAGTAAACAAAAGCAGGAAAAAGTAAAAAAAGGCAGACCATATAGCTTCAATAGTGCGATGATAAGAAGTGCATTGCTTAACAGATTTAAATTAGAAAATTATAACGAATAATAGTAACAATATATAATTAATAAATTATCATATAGAGACTCTAAGGATACAAAAGACGCGAACAAAAATTTTATATTTTTTTTAAAAAAGTATTGACAAGAAATAAAAAAGGATATAAAATAAGAACAATAAAGCGAACAATATTTTGTGAAACGAAATTTTGCTAAGGAGTGATAAAAATGATAAAAGTAAGAAAAGAGTTAAAACTTAAAAGTACAGAGACAAAAGCAATAGAGAGACATCCAGTTCCAGTTTTAGGCATAGACTATAGGATGAAAATTGTATATAAAAATATTAAAATAGCAGAACTTGATGTAGAAAATACAACTATCAAAATTTCACTTCCAAATAAATATAAAAAAGAAAGTAGTAAAACAATTCTAGATATAGCAATAGAAAAAATGTATGAGCAAATTGCAAAAGTAGAAGTAGAAAATGCAATGGAAAAAATAAGAATTATGTTAGGATTTGCTCCAGAAGATTTTGAAATTAAAAAGATGAAAGACAGCCTTGGAAAATGTCAAAACCAAAAAATTACAATAAATCCAGAAATTGTGAAATATTCTAGAGATGTAATTGAATATAATGTATTACACCAATATTGCCATTTAAAATATAAAAATCATTGCAAAGGATTTTATGAGTTAATAGCTAAATATCAACCAGATTATGAAATGTATGAAAATGATATAAATGTATAAAACAAAACTATTTTTTTACAAGTCTTCCAGGGATGCCAACAACTGTACTATTTGCAGGTACATCTTTTAATATAACAGCATTTGCACCTATTTTTGAATAATCTCCAATAGTTATATTTCCAAGAATTTTTGCGCCACAACCAATAAACACATTATTTCCAATGGTTGGATGGCGCTTTCCTTTTTGCTTACCTGTTCCACCAAGTGTTACTCCGTGGAACATGGTAACATTATCCCCAATAATTGCAGTTTCTCCAATTACAACTCCAGTTCCATGATCAATGAATAATCCTTTACCAATTATAGCACCAGGATGTATTTCGATTCCAGTTTTCCTTTTAGCTTTTTCACTAATATATCTAGCAATGAAAAAATGTTTTTTGGTGTAAAAATAATGAGATATTTTATAATATATGCAAGCTTTAAAACCTGGATATAAAAGTACTTCTAAAGTACATGATATTGCAGGATCATTTCTTTTTATTGCTTTAATTTGCTCTTTTAAAAAATTCATAATTATAACCTCTTTATATTTTATTCCTAGAAAAATTTTTTGCTAATATTTACATTTAATAAGTTTATGATATAATGCAATTGATAGGAGGGTAACTATGAAAATATTAAAAAATGAACTAAAAAGTGAGCTAAATATACGAACTGAAAAAAATTTTCCAATTCAGGGAATAGAATTTATTGATATAACACCACTTATTATACAAAAAGAAACAATAAGAGAAATTATTCAAAAATTTAAAGAAGAATTGAAAAATAAAGAAATAGACTATATTGTGGCACCTGAAGCAAGAGGATTTCTATTTGGAGTAGCTATTGCAGAACAATTGGAAATAGGATGTATACCAGTTAGAAAAAAAGGCAAATTGCCTCCAACAGCTGTAGAAGTAGAATTTGATTATGAAAAAGAATATGGGAAAGACAAACTAGAATTACCAAAACTAGTAAATACAACATATGAAAATAAAAACTTTTATATAATAGATGATATATATGCAACAGGAAATACAATAAAAGCCATAAGTAATGCAATAGAAAACTTAGGTGGTAATATTGTAGGAAAAGGTGTTGTTATGAATATAAAAGAATTAAATCAAGATAATGACATTTTTTCTTTATTAGATGTAGAAGAGGAGTAAATATTTTATGAAAGATGTTTTATTTAAAGGCTGTGGAACAGCTATTGCAACACCATTTAATGAAAATGGTGTTAATATTAGAGAATTTGAAAAATTAGTAGAAACGCAAATTCAAAATCATGTAGATGCAATCATTGTATGTGGAACAACAGGGGAGTCAGCTACTATGACACAGGAAGAAAAAGCAGAAGCAATAAAAACTGCAGTAAAAACTTCAAATGGTAGAATTCCAATAATTGCTGGAACAGGTGGAAATAATACAAAGCAAGTTATAGAAAA
>CANRML010000021.1 GCA_947631725.1 uncultured Clostridia bacterium | reverse complement strand
CTTTATCTAAACATTTCTGTATATGGAATTGCTGTAACATCTTCAGTTACATTTGTTAAGTTCATCCCAAAATATTCTCTCATAATTTGTTTTACTGCATCTGCAGTATAATATCCATGTCCACCATTTTCTGCCATAACTACAACTGCAATTTCTGGGTCATCAAATGGTGCAAATCCTGCAAACCATGCATTGACTTTGTTTCCTGGTGCTTCTGCTGAACCTGTTTTTCCTCCTACTGCAATTTCAAAGTCTCTAAAAATACTTGCTGCTGTTCCTTCTTCTGTAACTTCTCTCATTCCTTGCAATACTGTTTGCAAATTTTGTGGATTTATACTTACTTGTGTATTTTCTTCTTCTGTTAGTCCTAGTTTCTGACTGATAAATTTATTTATATTACTTCTTGATTCTTCTGTACCGTCTGCCTTTCTTATTGTTTTTATTATACTTACATCAAGCTGTTTTCCTCCATTTGCTAACATACTAATGTATTTTGCCATTTGTACTGGGCTGAATTCATTGTCTCCTTGGCCTATTGCTGCATTTAATGTATCTCCTGGTGCCCAATATGCTGCTTCTTTATGCAATTTTGCTTTTGATTCCTTATTTGCTAATACTCCTGCTGTTTCATCTTGTAATTCTACTCCTGTTTTAGTTCCTAGCCCAAAATATTTTGCATATGATGATAATACATCTATTCCCATTCTATCTGCAGTTTCATAAAAGAAATAGTTACAAGAATTTTCAATAGCTCCTATAACATTTAAAGGTCCATGTCCCCTATGATAATCTGTATAATACCAACAATTCATTTTTGTTCCATATTGCTGATATTTAGTATATACACCTGTATCATTTATTACTGTATTTTTATTTATTACTCCTGATTCAAGTCCTGCAATTGCTGTTACCATTTTGAATATTGAACCTGGAGAATATGATGTTTGTAATGCTTTATTTACTAATGGTTTAGATTCATCATTTATATATTTATTCCAGTTTTCATTACTAATTCCACCTACAAAGTCAGAAGGATTATATCCTGGGCAACTTGCCATTGCTAATATTTCTCCTGTTTTCACATTCATTACAACACAGCTTTCTGAAATTGCATTATATACTTTTCCAAAGCCTCCTGTGCGTATTTTTTGCAAGTTTGCTGCAATTGCATCTTCTGTTACTTGTTGTAAATTAGCATCAATAGTTAGTACTATGTCTGATCCTGATATTGCATCCTCTGCTGTATATTCTGCTGTAATTGTTCCATCTACTGCCATATCTACTTGTTTAACACCCTTTTTACCTTTTAGGTATTCTTCAAAAACATATTCTATTCCTGTCTTTCCTATTATATCTGTTGGGTCATATGTGTTTTTTCTAGTTTCATACTCTTTTTCACTGATTTTTGATGCATATCCTAATATATGTGATGCAAGTGTTCCTTTTGGATATACTCTTTCTGGTGTTACAAATATATTTATTCCTGGAAATTTATCTCCGCTTTCTGAAAATTCAGCTACCGCTTCTCTTGGTATATCTTCTGCTATTGTAATTGATTTTGTACTACTATATCCTTCTTTTACAATTTCATATCTTATACACATTATTTTTCTTACTTCATTTATATCCTGATTTTCTATATCATATTTATCCTTCATAATATAGAAAGCCTGCTCTGCTGAAGCGTTTTCTGGTATTTTATTGCTTTCCTTCCATTTTATTAAGTTTTCTCCTTCTAATGTATATGAAAATGGATCTATTTTTATTGGAAAATGGTCTGGATAACTTACCTGGTATTTTTCTAATACATTTATAATATTTAAAATAGCCTCATTTAGAGTATTTGTTTCTACCTTAGTCCTATATAGTTCTAATCCGAATTTTACATTTGAACTTACTAACAAATTTCCAGATTTATCCATAATAGAGCCTCTTGCTGCTTCTATTTTGCTTTCCCTTGTTAGTCTTGTATTTGATTGTTCTCTATATTCTGTTCCATGTACTATTTGGAGATTAAATAATTGTATTATTAGTATTATGCCTATAATATACATAAACATTGTAAGTGTGTTAAATCTTAAATTAAGATTTGCTGTGTTTTTTTTAGGCGTTTTTCTTATCAATTATTTTCCCTCCTTTATGATTTTTTAAAAATATCTAGTCAGAATTGTGTTTTCTTTATATGTGTTTTCCACATAATATCCAGTTTTTTGCATTAATGGATATAGTATAACTGTTAAAATAACATTATATATTACTTCTATGACCAATATTTTTGCAAATGCAAATATTTCTATGTTAGTTGAAAAAACAATATAGCTTGCTATATATGATACTATTTCAAAAAATGCTGTTGCTACTCCTATTATCATCATAACTGTTATACGGCTGTTTTTTGAAAAGTTTTTGTCAAATAGTTTTGCCATAAGTCCAACTGCTCCTAAAGATATTGCTGTTATTCCAACTTTTTGTTTAAATATATAGTCTAGCATGAAGCCTAATAATATTCCATATGTTACACCCATAAATTTGTTACCAAATAGTCCTATAAATACAATATATATAATGAATAAATTTGGCATTACTCCTGCAATCGTAAACCAATTAAAAAAGTTTGACTGTAAGTAATATACTACAAATAAGGTGATTATTAGTATTATGTGTATAATTACTTTTCGCATTTTTGCCTCCTTAGTTGTTTATTACTAATACTGTGTCTAATTTATTAAAATCTACTGCTGTTTCTATTATTGCATATCTATCTGTAATATTTTTTGGTGAGCTTATATTTTTAACACTTCCTACATGAATTCCTTTTGGATAGATTCCTCCTAATCCTGAAGTTTCTATACTATCACCTTGTATTACATTTGCATCTGTTGGAATATACATCCCTCTTAATTCTGCCGTGTTTTCCAATGTTCCTTTACAAACTATACTATCTTTATTTGTACTCATAATACAGCTAATTGCACTTGATGTATCTATAATTGTTTGTACTTTAGCAGTAGAATCTGTTGTAGAAACAATATATCCTACTAGTCCCTTGTCTGCAATTACTGTCATTTTTTCTCTTATTCCATCTTTTGTTCCTACATTTATAACTATTGTTTTTGAATAATTACTTATATCTTTGTTTATTACATATGCTGGAACTGTTTTGTATTCTCCATATTTTTGATTAAGTGCTAAATATTCTTTTAAAGTTTCATTTTCAGTTTTAATATTTTCTAGTTCTCTTAAGGATTGCTCTAATTCACTATTTTTAGCTTTTAAGGTTTCATTTTCTTCTTTTAAATTCTGTATATCTGTAAAAAATGATTGATTCCCATTTATTTGATTTTTTAGATATGTTAGCCCATTTTGTATTGGCATTACTAATTTATTTGCTACATTTTCAAAAAAAGATGTATTATTTTCTCCGTTTGAAAATATTACTATTAATATGAGAGCTATTATAGTTATGATGATTCCAAAGATTCCAACTTTATTCTTTTTTATCATTATTATTTAGCACTCCCTTTCTAGCTTTTATTATTTACGCTTTCTTGCATTTATTAACACTGCTTTAAGATTTTCTAAATCTTCTAAGGTTTTTCCTGTTCCCCTTACTACACAATCAAGTGGTTCTTCTGCAGCATATACTGGCATTCCTGTTTCAACACTTAATAATTTATCTAAGTTTTGAATTAAAGCCCCTCCTCCTGCTAAAACAATTCCTTTTTCCATAATGTCTGCTGCTAATTCTGGTGGTGTTTTTTCTAAAGTTGCTTTTACTACTTCTACTATTTTTTGTATTGATTCTGACATCGCTTCTTGCACTTGAACTGAACTTATTTGTACATTACGTGGTAAGCCGTCTGTTAAATCTCTTCCTCTAATTTCCATACTTGTTTCTGTCATTAATGGCATAGCACAACCTATTTTCATTTTTATTTGTTCTGCAGTTGTTTCTCCTATTGCTAAGTTCATTTCTCTTTTAACATAATTTACTATATCTTCATCTAATTCGTCTCCTGCAATTCTTAAAGAATGACTAACTACAATTCCCCCTAAAGAAATAACTGCTACTTCTGTTGTTCCACCTCCAATATCAACTATGATATTTCCAGATGGTTCTGCTACATCTAAGGATGCTCCTATTGCCGCTGCCATTGGTTCTTCAATTAGATATACTTCTTTTGCCCCTGCCTGCATAACAGATTCTTCAACTGCTCTTTCTTCTACTTCAGTAATTCCTGATGGAACCCCGACTACAACTCTAGGTCTACCTAAACTGTATCTTTTATCTATTTTTCCTATTATATTTTTTAGCATTAGTTGTGTTGCTGTAAAGTCTGCAATAACTCCATCTTTTAATGGTCTTACTGCTTTTATTTGTTCTGGTGTTCTTCCTAGCATTTCTTTTGCTTCTATTCCTGTTGCAACAATATTTCCTGATTTCCTATCAATTGCTACAACTGATGGTTCTTTTAATACTATTCCCTTTCCTTTTAATGTTACTAAAATATTGGCTGTTCCTAAGTCAATACCTACATCTTTTGAACCAAATGTAAAAAATTTCATTTCTATCCCTTTCCTTTCTCAAATACAAAAAATAAATGTTGCTTTTAAATTCTTATTTTGTCTTAGTTGCTTCTAGTTGCTTTTTTATATGTTCATATACACTCGCATATTGATTATTGCTTCCTATGATGATTGTGTCATATAAATCAATTTCAAATATTGCTAATGCATTAAATAGCTTGTCCGTAAATTTAATATCTCCTTTACTAGGTTCTGCTATTCCGCTTGGATGGTTATGTACTAGGATTACTTTTGCTGCTTCTACTTGCATTGCTGATTTTACTATTGTCTTTATTCCTATATCTACAAAATTGCTCCCACCTACTGCGATTTCTTCAATTTTTATTATTTTTAGTTTATTATCTAGTAAAACGATTTTTGCTATTTCTTTTTTCTCATTTTGAAATTCTCCAAAGAACATTTGTGCAACTTCTTTTGAATTTTTTATATAGATTCCTTTGTAATTATCTGGTTTTGACATCCTAACAGCTAATTCACTTATTGCTTTTATTTGAATAGCTTTAACTTTTCCTATTCCTTTGATTTTAGTTAAATCTGCTATACTTATTTTTTGTAGAAAAGTTAGGTCATTTTCTCCATTTTGTCTAAGTTTTAATATCCTTTGTGCTACTTGCACAGAGGTTTCTTCCTTTGTTCCTGTTTTTATTATAATTGCTAATAGTTCTGCATTTGATAATGCTTTTTCTCCATATAACTCTAATTTTTCATATGGACGTTCTGCTTCTGGTAAATCTTTGATTTTTATTGACAAATCAAAATACAATCCTTTCCTGCATCTGTTTGTCCCTTATATTTTTCTATAACTAAAGATTGCAAGTAACATTCCAATTATACTAGCAACATTGATTTTAAATACTAATCCAAATGTTAATTTGAAAATACTTAAGTCTAATACTAATGGATTTTCTAATCCAAATTGTTGCTCATATGATAGCCACCATAACCATGGCACACTACTTGCTAATTTTCCTAATAGTCCCCCTATTACTAATCCTGATAGAATAAATACTATTAAAATCCATACACTTTTATCTCTTGTAGCCATTTTTTCATTCCTTCTTTCTTCTTTTCTCTTACGGATATGCACTTTTTTTCATGATATACGTATTATATATTGATTTTGCATTTTTTTCAAGTAATTTACTTGAATTTACTTTATTTTTTTAAAGTTTTGTGATATATTTCAATTGTTACCATATTTTGTGTATTTCATTATTAAAAAAAAAGTTGTATAATAAATTTAGTAATATTTATATATATTTATTTAGGAGGGTTTGTTTTGAAAATAGAGAGAATAACTGAGAATAAAATTCGTATTATTTTGAAACAAGAGGATTTGAAGGATCCTTCTATGGATTTACATACTATTATGACAAAAGCTGCCGAATCTCATGGCCTTTTCTTAGAAATCTTAGATAAAGCTAAAAAAGAGGTTGGGTTTGATACAGATGGCCGAAAATTACTTATTGAAGCGTTTTCTTCTCAAGATGAAGTTATGATTTTTACTATTACTAGATATGACATTAAAGAACCTAATTTTTCTAATTTTAGTCCTAGATCTCATAAAAAATGTTTGAAAGCAAGACGTAAAATTGATACTAATCCAGTTTCTAATTTTTCTATATATCGTTTTGATAATTTTGAAGAATATTGTACTTTTTGTACATCTTTAAAAGCTCATAGTGAAATGTCAATACATGCACTAGCACAATCATCTTTATATGTATATGAAAAAAATTATTACTTAGTGTTAAGTAATACTAATTTGAAACATCATTCATTATTATTGTTTTACCACCTTTTGAGCGAATTTTCAGTTTTTTGTACTCACTCTTCTGAATTTGAAAATCGTTTAAAAGAATATGGTAAATGTATTATGAAGAAAAATGCTCTTTCTACCACTTTGAAGTTTTTTGAGTAATTTAAAAACCAATTTTCATTTTAGAAAATTGGCTTTTTTATATCTTTTTAATATACGTAGTTTTGTGGGTTATATGCTACTCCATTAACTCTTACTTCTAAGTGTAAATGTGGTCCTGTAGAATTTCCTGTAGTTCCAACTGCTGCAACTATATCTCCTTGTGATACTGTTTTTCCTACTGATGCATATAGTTTACTACAATGTGCATAATATGTTTGTACTCCATTGCTATGTGTAATTACAAGCATATTACCATATGATCCCTTTCTTCCTGCGAAAGTTACTGTTCCACTTGCAGCCGCTTTAATTGGTGTTCCTGCTGATGCTGCAATATCTAGTCCTGTATGTCTTGAAGAACGTATTCTACTAGATTCACTAAAACGTGATGTTATTATTCCTGAAATTGGTTTTATTAAAGAAATACCTATATCTACTTTTGTTCTTGAAATTGTTGTTGCTGTATTTACTGTTCCTGTTGATTTTGTATTAGAACTTGTTACATATACTGGTGCTTGGTATAAAAGTGAAACTGCGTTTTCTGTTGTTGTAAATTCTTTGCTTTCTGTTTCATATTTTTCTGATATTGCTATTGTATCCATACCTGCACTATTTTTTTCTTTTAATGTATTTACAACCTGTTCAGCTTCGTTAAAACTAGATACATATGCTTTTTCTTCCTGATTTTTTGATATTGCATAATAACGATAATATGATGTTCCTAAAGATTTTACTTTTTCGAATATTTCTTCATCATTTGTTACAATATCTTTTTTTAATAGGCATAATTGATATTCAGGTAACTCATTTACTTGGACAAATGCTACATTTTGCCCATCCCCATTTTCTATATAATCACTTATTTTTGTTTGAAGTTCTACTTTATTTGCTGTATATCCAATTTCTTCTCCCCCAAGTGTTACTTTATATGTTGGTTTGAAAAAATATGCTACTATTCCAATAATTAAAAATACTGCTATTACCAATAGTGTTATGAATTTTATGGATTTTCTTGTATGTATTAAAATCTTTTTAAACATATTAATTTCCTTCCTTTGTAATTATATTGTAATAATATTGTAATATTTAAAAAATTGCAAGAGAAATTTTCACATCATTTCTCTTTTTTTTTCCTTTTTTATTTTATTATCTCTTTTTTTTTCTTTTTTTCGTTCTTTTTTCCAAAATAAAAAAAAGACCTTTTCGGTCTTATAAAGTCCTTTATTCCCTAGCTTAAATCTGATTTTACTGTGTTGATTTCTGTTACTGTTGCCTTTTGAGCTGGGATATAGTATCCTTTTGCTTGTGCAATTTTGAATAATTCATATTGAAAGCTTTCATCATTATTACGAATTTGTTGAAATGTTTGTCTTAATCCTACATTTTCTGCTTCTGAAATTGCAGTTTGATATGCTGTTAAATCTGATTTGACACTTGCTAAAATGTCATTTACCATTGTTTTCTCGTCCATATTTACCTCCTAACTATTTAAAAATGTCATTAGTTTTTGTTTAGTGTTTAAAGCATCTTGTGCTGATTTTGTGAATAATTGCTTTATTTGTGGGTCTACAGCTTGTGCTGAATATGCATTTAATTTTTGGTATGCAGTTTCATGTGCCCCTATTAAATGTCTTAAATGTTGTAGTTCCATTTGGTTTAAATCTGCCATTTTTATCCTTCCTTTCTTCTCTTTTCTCTGCTTATTATTTCCAGTTTTTTTAATTTTATACATTTTTAAATAAAATTTAGGGGATTCCAATGGAATCCCCTGCTTTTCTAGAATGAATTAATACACTTCATATATGTGGGTATCCCCACGTAATTTTTTCATTGCCTGCTTGGCAAGTTCGAGCTCATCTGCTCGGTAAAATTTTCGCTCATGTTCTAGTGCTCCATAAGCATTTTCTTTGCAATAGTCTAATACATATTTGTAGTTTGAAACTGTTTCTGTTTTTTCTGTTGGCTTTACTTTTTCCACCCGGAAAACATATTCATCAACAGTTGGAAACCAAGTTATTACTTTGTATGTGAGACCCTTATATCTCATATACATAAAGCAATGCCGTTTAGAATTTACCCTGTATCCCAGTAGTTTAAATTCCTTTTTGCCATCTGGGATGTGATGAGCTGCATCAAATATAGATACAGTCTCGCCAAGTGTTTTTGCAAATCTTAATGTTTCCATCCATTCTACCTCCTTCATTTTGTACTCCCCTTGTTGCCTGAGGATGCTAATATATATTGTCCTTTATATCATATCATGGCGAGTTTAAAAAGTCAACTTTAAAAGTAAACCTTTTACGTCAATACTTCTAGATTTGCATATTTTGCCATTAAGCGTTTATGTCCTACTTTATCAAATGTAATATCTACTTTTAAGTCATCTCCTTCTGGTTCTACAAATGATATTGTTCCTTCTCCAAATTTTTTATGAAATACTCTTACTCCTTCTCCATATTGTGAGAAATCAACATCTGTATTTACAGGTTTTTGATTTAATGATTTTAAAAAGCTTTCTGCTGTTCTTTGGAATACTGGAACAGTTTCTTTTTTTACTTTTGTTAATATACTTTCTTTTTGTCCTCCATATGTCCAAGTATATGGTGAGTCTGCTATTTTTTCTTCTTTTTCTTCATTACATTTTTCTACTAGTTCATCTGGTATTTCATTTAAAAATCTAGATGCTGGATTACAACTTGTTGAGCCAAATACTGTTCTTTGTTGACTATGTGTTAGAAATAGATGTTGCTTTGCCCTAGTTATTCCTACATAACATAAGCGTCTTTCTTCTTCTATTTCTTTTTCTTCTCCAATAGATTTATATCCTGGAAATATTCCTTCTTCCATCCCTACTAGAAAAACTACAGGAAACTCCAATCCTTTTGCACTATGTAAAGTCATTAGTGTTATTGAATCTTCTGTTTCTTCTAAATTGTCTATATCACTTGATAGAGTAATTCCTTCTAGGAATTCACTTAATGTATTATCTGCTGATTCTTCTTCAAATTCTATTGCTACATTTAAAAATTCTTCTAAGTTTGCCATCCTGTTTTCGGCTTCTATTGTATTTTCTATTTCTAATGCTTTTGAATATCCTGATTTTTTTAATATTTGTGTTATTAGCTCTGAAATCAAAATCTCGTCTTTTTTACTTCTTAATTCTTCTACTAAATTTACAAACTCTCTTGAATTTAAAAATACTCTATTTAATCCATATTGGTCTGCATTTTTGATTATTTCATACATTGATACTTCTGTTTCATTTGCTATTTTTTCTATATTTTCTAAGCTTGTTTTTCCTATTCCTCTTTTTGGTTCATTTATAATTCTTTTTAAGCTTAGATTATCAGATGTATTTTGTATGAAACGTAAATATGCAATAATATCTTTTATTTCTTTTCTTTCGTAGAATTTAAGTCCTCCTACAATTTTATATGGTACATTTTCTCTTCTTAAAATGTCTTCTATTGCTCTTGATTGTGTATTCATCCTGTATAGGACTGCAAAATCATTATATGATAGATATTCTTCTCTTTTTAATCTATTTATTTCTTGTACTATGAAGCTTCCTTCGTCATATTCATTTTCTGCTAGATATACTTTTGGCAAGTTTCCTTCTTCATTTTTTGTCCATAAGTTTTTCTTGTATTTTACTGTATTGTTTTTTATAACTGCATTTGCTATATTTAGAATATTTGGGGTACATCTATAGTTTTGTTCTAGCTTTATAATTTTAGTTCCGACAAAATCTTTTTCAAAGTTAAGTATATTTGATATATCTGCTCCTCTAAATGAATATATACCTTGGTCATTATCTCCTACGGCCGTTACATTTCCGTGTTTTGCTGCAAGTAAAGTTACTAATGTGAATTGAGATTTATTTGTATCTTGATATTCGTCTACCAATATATATTTAAATTTGTCTGAATAATAGTTTAAAACATCTTCATTTTCTAAAAAGATTTGAATTGTAAAATTTATTATGTCATCAAAATCAATTGCATTGTTTTCTTTTAATCTTCTTTGATATAGCTCATATACTTTTGCAATTAGTTCATTTCTATAGTTTCCATTTGCTTTTACTGCATATTGTTCTGGTGTTAGCATTTCATTTTTAGCATTGCTTATTTCATATTGAATATTTCTGTCTGTTATCATTTTTTCATCTATTCCTAATTCCTTCATGCAACCTTTTATCACTGTTTTTTGATCTGATGTGTCAAAAATTACAAATGATGTATCATATCCTATTCTGTCTATGAATTTTCTTAAAATTCTCACACAGATAGAGTGAAAGGTTCCCATCCATATATCTTTTGCTACATCTCCTACTAAATTTGCAATTCTTTCCTTCATTTCATTTGCTGCTTTATTTGTAAATGTAATTGCTAATATATTCCAAGGTAACACCTTTTTTTCTTGTATTAAATATGCTATTTTATGTGTTAGCACTTTTGTTTTTCCGCTTCCTGCTCCTGCAATTACTAGGCAAGGTCCTTGTGTATAAATTACTGCTTCTTTTTGTTTTTCATTTAATCCTTCTAATATTGTGTTTTCTGCCATTTATATTCCTCTTTTCTTATTCAAAACTATGTTTGTATTTTACTATAGGTGTTCCCAAAAATCAAGTACTTTTTATTGACTTTTTTCGACTTTTACTGTAAAATGATTATGCAAAGGAGAGGATATTATGTTAAAAGAATTTAAAGAATTCGCTACAAAAGGTAATGTTATTGATATGGCTATTGGTGTTATTGTCGGTGGTGCTTTTCAAAAAATAGTTACTTCTCTTGTTAATGATATTATTATGCCTACTGTTGCTATATTTACAGGAAAAGTTACTTTTGACGATTTGACATTAACTGTTGGAAATTCAGTTATTAAATATGGTTCTTTTATTACTACTATTGTTGATTTCCTAATTATAGCTTTTTCTATTTTTATTGCAATCAGAACTTTTACAAAATTAAATAATAAGACTAAAGAAAATCTTGAAAAATTAACTAAAAAAGATGGTAATACTGAGGAAGTTGAACCAGAACCTACTACAAAAGTGTGTCCTTACTGCTGTTCTGAGATTGACTTTAAAGCTACAAGATGCCCTCATTGTACCTCTGTTTTAGAAGATAAAGTTGAAGTTTCTAAATAATTTTTGCCCAGTTTAAGTAAATCACTTTAAACTGGGCTATTTTTATGCTTTTTATATGCTCATTGCAAACATCCCTATTAAAAATCCTGCTATATTTCCTAGTGCTGTCATTCTTCCATTATATAGTTTATTTGATTCTGGAATTAGTTCTCCTGATACTATATATAACATTGCTCCTGCTGCAAAGCTTAGGCAAATACTAATAATTGTTGTTGATATTGTTCCTAAAATTGCACCAAATAATGCTCCTACTCCTGTTGTAATTCCTGATAGTATTACATAGAAAATCACTTTTGTTTTAGAAATTCCACCATTTTTCATTGGTACTGCCATAGATATTCCTTCTGGTATGTCATGTAGGCAAATTGCTATTGCTAAACTAAGTCCTAGTTTTATTGATGCTCCAAATCCTGAGCCTATCGCTAAACCTTCTGGGAAGTTATGTATTGCAAGCCCTATTGATACAACTATTCCTGTTTTTAATAATTGATTTTTCTGAAATTTAGCTGTTTTTTTCTGACTGAATTTTTTTTCTACTAATATGTCACATCCTATCATACTTATAATTCCTATTCCTATTCCGAATATTACTTGAATTATATTGCTAATTTCTAATGCTTCTGGAATTAAGTCAAAACATATTATTGCCATCATAAGTCCTGAGGCAAATGATAATATAAAACTCAGAAATTTGTTTGAATCTCTTTTTAAAAATATTCCTATAAATCCACCTATAGTTGTACCAAATGTTCCAAAAAACAATCCTATTAAAGTTGTTTTCAAAATTTCCAATTTAAATTACTCCTTACAATGTATTTATTATAAATATATTGTAAGGAGTTTAGTTTTATACTTCTATATCTTTAAATAATTTTAGTATGTAGAATTGATTTATATTTTTATGCTAATAGTCGACATGGTCAATAGTTGCAGTCTACTCTGTTTTTACAAGGTATGCAATTTCACAAATGTTCAGTTGCATAAGTTATCTCTAATACTCAATTGGTAAAGATAATCTGGTTAATATCTAACTTAATATTGATACTCTTAAATACATATATTACTATTCTTCAAGGGGAGGTAGTATAATGAAAAGATTTATAACCGTTAGAATGTGGGAAGAAACAAAAGATAAACTTGAACAAGTTAGAATAGACAAAGCAATAAAAGAAAATGATTTCCCTAGCTCAAGTAATTGCTGATTTTGATATCAAACAATTATATTGCTACGATGAATTAAAGCATTATAATTGGATAAAAAAAATCTGTTGGTTCATCAGGTGGTGGAAATCATTTTATTGAAATTGATAGAGATGATGAAGATACTAAATATCTAATTATACATACTGGATCAAGAAATTTAGGTTCACAGGTTGCAGAATTATACCAAAATTTAGCTGATAAAATTCTAAATTATGGTTATATTGATTATATAAACAAAAAGAAAGAAGTTATTGAAAAATATATGGGATTTAATATTGAAAATAGCTTTGAATCAGTACATAATTATATTTCTTTTGAAGATAATATAGTAAGAAAAGGAGCTATTTCTGCAAAAAAAGGAGAAAAATTAATAATTCCAATAAATATGAAAGATGGCTGTATTTTAGGATATGGAAAAGGAAATGAAGACTGGAACAATTCAGCACCACATGGAGCAGGAAGAATAATGTCAAGGAAACAAGCTAAAGAAAAAATTAGTATTGAAGATTATAAAAAGTCAATGGAAAATATTTATACAACCTCTGTTAATGAATATACAATAGATGAAGCACCAGTCGTATATAAGACATTGGATGAAATATTGAACCATATAGGAGATACAGTAGAAGTTGAAAAAATTATAAAGCCAGTATATAATTTTAAAGCAAATAAATAAATGCCAATAAAATGTGAAACAATTTTATAAAAAAACAACAAAAAAGTTTCACATTTTTATTGTTTTGTGATATAATATAAATGTGAAACAAATTTAAAGAAAAAATGATAAAAAGTTTCACATTTATACAAGGAGGAAAATCATGGAAGAAAAAATGGAGATTATGAGTCTTCTTCAAAATAAACAATTACTTGAACATGAAT